>NZ_JBICMC010000088.1:0-28755 GCF_043106005.1 Pseudomonas sp. GLN_2
GTGGCCAAGCTGACCGCGACGCCTTCGGTGACCGAAGGCGGCGAGATCACTTACACCATCACGCTGACCAACAAAGACGGCTTGCCGATCAACAACCACAGTGCATTGACCTTCACGCTGAGCGACGGCAAAACCACCATCACCATCCCGGCTAACGGTACAGCCGGCACTGCCACCGTGACTGCCCCGGACAACGTCTACGTCGGCGCCAACGACCCTGTGATCAAATCGATCGCTACCGTTGAAGGCGCAGATGTCGGCAAGTTCGAGCAACTGACGCTGGACAAGACCCCGGTCAGCACGTCGGTCACCGACGAGCCAGGCACCCCAGGCAACGAAGGCGACTTGGTCAAGGTCACTATTACTGCTGACCAGACCTCGGTGGCCGAGAACGTCAAACCGACCTTCACCGTGCACGTCAACCAGCCGCTGGCTCACGACCTGGTCGTGACCCTGAGCAACAACGCCCAGGTCACCATCAAGGCCGGTGAAACCAGCGCGCCGTACACCCACGCTGCGCAGGGTGATGACGTCTACAACGATGCTGGCCAGATCAGCCTGGGTATCAACTCGGCGGTGGACGCCACTGGCGCTACGTTCGAGAACCTGCAACTGGGCGGTGCGGCTACCGTTCAAGTGACCGATACCACCGACGAAGTAGTGGCCAAGCTGACCGCGACCCCTTCGGTCACCGAAGGTGGCGAGATCACTTACACCATCACGCTGACCAACAAAGACGGCCTGCCGATCAACAACCACAGTGCATTGACCTTCACGCTGAGCGACGGCAAAACCGTCATCACCGTGCCGGCTAATGGCACCGTGGGTACTGCCACCGTGACTGCCCCGGACAACGTCTACGTTGGCACCAACGACCCTGTGATCAAATCGATCGCAACCGTTGAAGGCGCGGATGTCGGCAAGTTCGAGCAACTGACGCTGGACAAGACCCCGGTCAGCACCGCTGTGACCGACGAACCAGGTACGGGAACTCCGGGCACCGGCAACCAGGGTGACGTCACCATCGTTGGTATTACCGGCACGTCTTCTCTGACCGAAGGTGAAACCGGCCAGTACACGCTGACCCTGAGCAACGCGTCCAAGTCCGAAGTCACTATCACCCTTAGCTACAGCGGTACCGCCAAAAACGGTGATGACTTCACCGGTGTTGCGACCGTGAAGATTCCGGCCAACAGCACAGGTACGACGTTCAACATCGCTACCATCGATGACAAACTGGTCGAAGGTACCGAGAACTTCGTCGTGAAGATCGAAGCCGCCACGGGTGGTAACTTCGAGAACCTGCAGGTTGATAGCAGCAAATCGAGCGTGACGACCACCATTCTCGACAATGACCACCTGCCGGTTTCGCCTGGCGGCGCAGTATTTGGCGTGGAGGACACCGATTACGTGTTTGCCTGGAGTGATTTCAAAGTCACTGATGCCGATGGCAACACTAACCTGTCTGTGACCATTACCTCGCTCCCGGCCGCCGGCAACTTGCAGTTCTTCAACGGTACTGCATGGGTAAATGTGGCCGTTGGCCAGGTGGTCAGCCAGGCTGATATCACTGCCAAGAACCTGAAGTTCGTTCCGGCCCTCAACCAGTCGGGTGCGGACAACTACGGTGGTACTGGCGTGGGTAACCAGAAGGCTGACTACGCTCAGTTCAAGTTCAAGCCGAACGATGGCACCAACTTGGGCAGCGAAGTGACCATGAAGGTCGACATCAGCCCGGTTGCCGACAAACCGACCCTGAGCTTCGGCAGCGCCGATATCGAGTCCAAAGGGCTGACCAAGGAAGTCTGGACCAGCCTCAAAGGCCTGGGTACTGGCGGCAACGGCATTACCGGCGAGGATCTGAAGACGGTCTTTGCCAACTCCGGCAGCGCGAACTCCAGCAGCACCACGACCAACGTGCAGTCCGATGGCAGCGTCACCGCTGGCACCGGTTCGAAAACGTCGGGCCTGATCTACCTGGAAGCCGGCAAGGTCTATACCTTCAGTGGTTTGGCCGACGATAGCTTTGTGGTCACCATCGGTGGCAAGACTGTAGTCACGGCCACTTGGGGAGCCGGTGGCGGGGTGTCGGGTACCTTTACCCCAAATACCAGCGGCTACTACCCGATCGAGGTCTACCATGCCAACCAGTCCGGTCCAGGCAGCTATGACCTGAACATCCAGGTAGGCTCCGGTGCCGTTACCGACCTGAGCAGCTCGAACGTCAAGATGTACCAGAACGTTACCGAGATGGCGAACGCAGGCCTGGGCGTGTCCGACCTGCACACCGTGAATGGTCAGAGCTACTACGACGGCTACAAGCTCAACGAAGGGCCTGAGGGTGGCTCGGTGAAACTGGTCGGTATTTCCACCGCCCTGACCGACACTGACGGCTCCGAAAGCCTGAACGTGACACTCAGCGGTATCCCGAAAGGTACCGTATTGAGCGATGGTGCAGGCCACACGGTCACGGTTGGTACTGCCCCGGTCGATGTGACAGGCTGGAAACTCAGCAGCCTGACGCTGACCCCACCGGCCTATTACAAAGGCTCGTTCGACATCACGGTTACCTCGACTGCCACCGAAAGCCTGGGCGGCTCGGCCATCACCACCGGCAATATCCCGGTGACGGTGTACGCTGCGACCTACAAGGCCAGTGTGGGTACCTCGGGCAATGACACGATGACCGGTAGTGAAGGCAACGACATCATCGTCGCTGACGTATCCGGGCTGAACGTGGTTCAGGGCAAGAACTACAACATCGCCTTCATGGTCGACAGCTCGGGCAGTATGAGCGACAAGTCGATTGCCGACGCCAAGACGCAGTTGGCCTCGGTGTTCAACACGCTCAAGGCCAGCCTGGGCTCGGACACCTCGGGTACCGTAAACATCTTCCTGGTCGACTTCGATACCCAGGTAAACAAGAACGTGGCAGTGAACCTTGCCGACCCGGATGCTTTGAGCAAGTTGCAGGCGGTATTGAACTCGATGGTGGGCGGCTACTACGGTGGCGGTACCAACTATGAAGACGCGTTCAAGACCACGTCCAACTTCTTCAACAGCACCATGGCCACCGGCAACAAAGGTGCGGAGAACCTGACTTACTTCATTACCGACGGTAAGCCAACCTATTATCAGAGCGGTGAGTCCACCAACCCTAGCCTGTGGAAGAATGGCAAGAGCCTGGATGATGTCGTCAACGTCAACAATTACAAGATGGGTGACACGTTCAGCGCCTGGGCCGATGCGACTCACAAGGTCGAGATCAGCAGCAATGGTGTGGTCAAAGTGCTGACCTATACCGAGAACCGCCGAGGTGAGTTGGTGCTTGACTCCACCAAGACGGTCGGCACCCTGCATGCACAAGGTGATGGTACCTATGAACTCTCCAGCCTGGACGGTACCGGCTACGCGGATTACTGGAACTATGTCTACTCGGCCGCAGGTTCTACTGAAAGTTTCGCAGTATTGGGCGGCACCAATGGCTTGAGCAAAGTCCAGGCTATCGGCCTGAACAGCGATGTCACGCTGAACGATCTGAAACCTTACGACAGTGCCGGCAAGCCACAGACCAATATCGACCCGTCCGATTTGGCCAAGGCGATTCTCGGTCACTCCGAAGCAACGGTGCCAGGTGCCGACACCATTGATAGTGGTAACGGCAACGACATCATCTTCGGTGACCTGATCACCCTCAACGGTGTCGTCAGCGAGGGCTACCAGGCCCTGCAGACGTACGTTGCACAGAAGAGCGGTGTTGAAGTCGGTGCTGTCACTACCAGCAATGTTCACCAGTACATCACCGAGCACTACACCGAGTTCGATATCTCCGGTGCCAAAGACGGCAATGACATCCTGTCGGGCGGCAATGGCAATGACATCCTCTTCGGCCAAGGTGGCAGCGACACGCTCGATGGTGGCAAAGGTAACGACATCCTGCTGGGCGGTACCGGCAATGACACCCTGATCGGTGGCCAGGGCGACGATATCCTGATCGGTGGCAGCGGTGCCGACACCTTCGTGTGGAAGGCTGGCGACATCGGTAACGACGTGATCAAGGACTTCAACAAGGCCGAGGGTGACCGTATCGACCTGAAGGACCTGCTGCAGGGCGAGAAGGGCAGCACCATCGACAACTACCTGAAGCTCACCACGGTGGAGGGTACGACCACGTTGCAAGTCAGCAGCGAAGGCAAGCTCAACGCCGAAGGTGGTATCGCCAACGCCGACGTGACCATCAAACTGGAAGGGGTGAACTGGTCCAACCAGACGATCAACTCGTTGATCAGCGGTGCCGATCCGACCATCATCATCCACAACAAGGACAGCTGACAGACTACCGGGGCCGCACAGCGGCCCCGGCTCTTTCCTGCTACCCGCCAACAGCGCATACTCTGGCGCCGGGCCTGCGCGCCCGGCGATCTTTGCCTATGCTGCTGTCTACCAACAAGGAACCAACGTGACGAGGGACATCGCCATGTTCTACGTGCAACGCAACGCCGCCGGCCAGTTGCTGCGGGTGGAAGCAGCCGCGTTTGATCAGTTCACCGAAATGCTCCCTTCAGACCATGCCGATATCCAGGAATGGTTTGCCGATGATGTCGTGGAAAACAGCCTCAACCAGCTCAAACAAAGCGACCTGGACATGATCCGCGTGCTCGAGGACCTGATCGACGTGCTGACCGCCAAGGGCGTGTTCAAGATCACCGACCTGCCCGCCGGCGCGCAGGCCAAGCTGCTCAACCGTTCCACGGCGCGCAAGGCGCTCAGCAGCCTCAATAACCTGATTGACGAAGAAGAGCAGGGCGGGCTGATCTGACTGCAGGGCGCTCCAGCGGCAGTGATATTGTTATTCCTTAATGGTATTTAAAATATTAGCTTTATGACTTTATAGTCGCTTTCACTGCGTACCCGTCGACCAATCGATGCGCCGCACGACTTGAACCCACACGGGAAATCCCCGTGCGTTTCTGATCGTTGCGCGCCATTGAGGTCGCGCATTGCGTGGGAGTGAAACATGTCAGCCGCCTTGAACGCCTTGTCGTCCATCGACAGCGCCCAGCCGCAAGTTTTTGAAGTTCGCCCCTTCTCGGGTGCCGTCGGCGCCGAGATCATAGGCCTGGACCTGGCCAAACCGGTCAGCGCCGAGGATTTCACCCGTATCCATCGCGCCCACCTCGACCACCATGTGCTGGTGTTCCGCGACCAGCGTATCAGCCCGGAACAGCAGATCGCCTTTAGCCGCCGCTTCGGTGAGTTACAGGTCCATGTGCTCAAGCAGTTCTTGCTGACTGGCCACCCCGAGATCCTGATCGTTTCCAACATCATCGAAAATGGCCAGAACATCGGCCTGGGTGATGCCGGCAAGTTCTGGCATTCGGATCTGTCGTACAAAGAGCTGCCAAGCCTCGGTTCCATGCTGCATGCCCAGGAACTGCCCAGTGAAGGCGGTGACACCCTGTTCGCCGACATGCATAAAGCCTGGGACGCTGTACCTGACACCCTGCGCAAAGTGGTCGAGGGCCGCAGTGCCGCTCACTCCTATACCGCCCGTTACGCTGAAACCAAATTCGAAGGCAACTGGCGCCCGACCCTGACTGCCGAGCAACTGGCGCAGGTAAAGGAGGTCATTCACCCGGTAGTCCGCACCCACCCGGAAAACGGCCGCAAGGCCCTGTTCGTCAGTGAAGGCTTCACTACCCGCATTGTCGGCCTGCCTGATGATGAAAGCCGCGACGTGCTGCAGCAGCTGTATGCCCTTAGCGTGCTTGAGCAGAACATTTACCGCCACCAGTGGCAGCCCCATGACCTGGTGTTCTGGGACAACCGCTCGCTGATCCACTTGGCCACCGGCTGCCCCGCGCACCTGCGGCGCAAGCTGTACCGCACCACCATCCAGGGCGATGCCCCGTTCTGACGACTGAGGACACCATCATGCGCAAATCCATCAGCCGCCTGGCGGCAAGCATCGGCCTGGGCGCAAGCCTGGTCGTCGGCAGCCTAGCCGCCCCCGCCGTGGCCCAGGCCGAAGGCAAGATCCGTATTGCCGAACAATTCGGCATCGTCTACCTGCTGCTGAACGTGGTGCGTGACCAGCACCTGATTGAGAAACACGGCAAGGAGCAGGGCATCGACATCGAAGTCGATTGGGCGCAGCTGTCGGGTGGCTCGGCCATCAACGACGCGTTGCTGTCCGGTTCGGTGGACATCGCCGGCGCCGGTGTCGGGCCGCTGTTGACCGTCTGGGACCGCACCAAGGGCCGGCAGAACGTGAAGGCCGTGGCTTCGCTGGGCAACTTCCCGTACTACCTGGTCAGCAGCAACCCCAACGTGAAGACCATCGCCGACATCTCCGACAAAGACCGTATCGCCGTTCCGGCGGTGGGTGTTTCGGTGCAGTCGCGCTTCCTGCAGTACGCCGCTGCCCAGCAGTGGGGCGACAAGGAATACAACCGCCTCGACAAATACACCTTGGCCGTGCCGCACCCGGACGCCACCGCCGCGCTGTTGGCGGGCGGCACCGAGCTGAACGGGCACTTCTCCAACCCGCCGTTCCAGGACCAGGTGCTGGCCAACAAGGACGTGCACGTGGTGCTCAACAGCTACGACCTGCTCGGCCCCAACTCGCCGACCTTGCTGTTTGCTACCGAGAAGTTCCGCAAGGACAACCCCAAGACCTACAAGGCCTTTGTCGATGCCCTGGCCGAAGCCGCAGACTTCGCCCAGAAAGACAAGGCCGCTGCCGCCGACACCTATATCCGCGTAACCAAGGCCAAGATCGACCGCGACGCGCTGATCAAGCTGATCGACAACCCGCAGTACGAATTTACCGTTACGCCCAAGAACACCTACAAGCTGGCCGATTTTCTCTATCGGGTAGGCGCCATCAAGCACAAGCCGCAATCGTGGAAGGACTACTTCTTCCAGGATGAACGCCCGCTGCAGGGGAGCTGACCGATCATGACCGCCCCATTGCCAGGCCACACGGCCAGCAACCTGAGCCGTGTTGCAACGCCGCCTTTGCTCAAGGTGGATAACCTCAGCCTCGAATACCGTACTGCGCAACGCGTGGTGCGGGCCACTCATCAGGTCAGCTTCGAAGTCGACCGCGCTGATCGTTTTGTACTGCTCGGCCCCTCCGGCTGTGGCAAGTCCACCCTGCTCAAAGCCGTGGCCGGTTTTATCCAGCCGCAAGAAGGCCAGATTCTGCTGCAGGGCCAGACAGTTCGTGGCCCAGGCCCCGACCGCATCGTGGTGTTCCAGGAGTTTGACCAGTTGCCGCCGTGGAAAACGGTGAAGCAGAACGTCATCTTTCCGCTGCTGGTGTCTGGCCAACTCAAGCGTGAGGAGGCGGAGGAGCGGGCGCTGCATTATTTGGAGAAGGTCGGTCTGGCCGCCTTTGCCGATGCTTATCCACACACGTTGTCCGGTGGTATGAAGGCACGTGTGGCAATTGCCCGGGCCTTGGCCACCCAGCCCAAGATCCTGTTGATGGATGAGCCGTTCGCCGCCCTGGATGCGCTGACCCGGCGCAAGATGCAGGAAGAACTGCTGCTGCTGTGGGAGGAAGTGCGGTTCACCCTGTTGTTCGTCACCCACTCCATCGAAGAAGCGCTGGTGGTCGGCAACCGTATCCTGTTGTTGTCGCCCCACCCGGGGCGGGTGCGCGCCGAAGTGCACAGCCATCAATACGGCCTGGGCAGCCTGGGTGGCAGCGACTTCCAGGCCAGTGCCCGGCGTATCCACCGTTTGCTGTTCGATGAAGCCGATATCCCGGAACAGCCTGACAACCTTGGGTTCAACGATATTCGTATCGCCTACTGACAGGAGCCTCAGCCATGACCACTACACCTGTACGCCAGGAATACGAGGTGCAGCTGGAGCCTCTGCTCAGTGTGCCTGTAGAACGACAACTCCCCTTGGCCCAACGCCTGTGGCAGCAAGGCTGGTTGAGAAAGGCGGTCATATTGCTGGTGATCGCTGTGCTATGGGAAGCCGTTGCCCGCTACCAGGACAATGACCTGCTGCTGCCAAGCTTTCTGCAAACCGCCACGGCGCTATGGGACGGCATGATCAGTGGCGAACTGCCCGCCAAGGTCGGTGTTTCGCTGGTAATACTGCTCAAAGGCTATGTGCTGGGTATCGTCCTGGCCTTTGGCCTGACCAGCCTGGCGGTGTCGACCCAATTGGGCCGAGACTTACTGGGCACACTGACCTCGATGTTCAACCCGTTGCCGGCCATTGCCCTGCTGCCGCTGGCCTTGCTGTGGTTCGGGCTGGGTGACAACAGCCTGATCTTCGTGCTGGTGCATTCGGTGCTATGGGCGTTGGCGCTGAATACTTATGCCGGCTTCCTCGGTGTGTCGGAGACGCTGCGCATGGCTGGCCGCAACTATGGTCTGAAGGGCCTGCGGCTGGTATTGCACATCCTTGTGCCAGCAGCCCTGCCGTCGATCTTGTCGGGGTTGAAGATCGGCTGGGCGTTTGCCTGGCGTACCCTGATCGCCGCTGAATTGGTGTTTGGTGCCAGCAGTGGCAAAGGCGGGTTGGGTTGGTACATCTTCCAGAACCGCAACGAACTGTATACCGACAAGGTCTTTGCCGGGTTGGCGGTGGTGATCCTGATCGGTCTGCTGGTGGAAGGGCTGGTGTTCAATACGCTGGAGCGGTTGACGGTGCGGCGATGGGGGATGCAGCGCTAGCCGGTTAGCCAGTACCGGCCTTTTCGCGGCAGATTGACGCTAGAATCCGCGTCTGCGGGATCTTCGTCCTTGAAAGAGGGGCGAGGCGCCGAACCGCCGCGAAAGACCCTGTACTGGCTACAAATTCTGGTACTGAGCTGCCGCATTGCTCAGAATTTTGCCAATCTCTTCCCGCAAGCCGGCAGGCTGCTCAACTACCACCCCGTCCCCATGGCTCAACAGCCACCAGCGTAATGGCCAGCCGTCACTTACCGTGCCGCGTAACCGATGCCCATGCTCCAGTGCCGTCAGCTGCATGTCGCTGCTCAACGGCGCATCCCGCAACTGCCGCGCCAGTGCATCGCTGATTCGCGCAACCAGCTCCACGCCCTCACCCTGCGATGGCTGCAACGCATCCCCTCGCAGATGTGTCAGCAAGTCGAAATTACCGCGCAATTCGCCCACGGCACTGGCCGACCAGTGCCAACCGAACGGAATGCTCTTGTCATTGCGCTCCAGCGGGAATATCAGCGAAAGCTCGTTGAGGTCACGCTCGACAGTGCGTTTGCTGACCGTGAACCCCACGTCACGCAGGCGCCAGACCAGCTCGGCGCTGGTTATGCCTGGGGAACGGCTGGGCAACTGGCGCAGCAGCGCCCACTGTCGGCTAAGGGTGGCGCGAGTGGTGGCGAACGGCAAAAGATAACGTCCTTGTCTAGGCTTGCCGCAATAGGATGGCGGCATGCGAGGGGCATGGCAATTGGCCACAGCCTGCTCAGATCAAGGAAGTCGCATTTGGTTGCCTCGTGCCGGTTCGTTCGCGACAGGTTTTGACGTGACATCACGCAGAATCACGCCTCATCACAGCCGAAGGTTGGGGTTGTGCGTCGTTCAATGAGGATGAACATGTCTGTTGCCAGCAATATCCATTCGCTACTTGCCCGCCTTCTGCCCGAGCGGGTCATCGCCCCTCCTGCCCCTGCAGGAAGGCGACAGCGGCTGTTCTCCGGTGTGGGCTTGCCCAGCCAGCGGTCACTGCTGGTCAACCGCCTGGATGAGGCCAACGACCTGCAGGCGGTGTATGTCGACCTGCGGCGCCAGGCATTGCAAGGCAGCGTGTCCGCATTGAACGATCTCGGCTGGATCTGGCTCAACGGCAAATACTGGCGGGCCGATACCGTGCTGGCCGGGCACCTGTTGCGCATGGCGGCCCTGCAGGGCAATGCTGCTGCCTGGTTCAACCTTGGGCAACAACACTACTTCGGCAAAGGCATCGACCCTTCCTATGTGCAGGCGGCGGAGTGTTACCGGCAGGCCTTCGACCGCGGCATGCTGCATGCCGCCGCCGCACTGGGTGACCTGTACGAGGAGGAGGTGTGTGACGGTGACCTGGAGTGGCAGGTTGACCTGGTACAGGCTTACCAGTGGTTCATGCGTGGCGCCGAACAGGGCGAGGCGCGTTGTCGTTTTGAAGTGGGCTATCGGTTGATGCATGGGCTGCACGTAGAGGCCAACCTCAAGGCAGCGTTGTACTGGCTTGAGCTGGCGGCAGCGGCGGGGGTGGTGCAAGCGGCAGAGGAGCTGGCGGTGCATTTCAGCAGCCGTGATGCGGTGCGGTATCAGGAGTGGCGGGACCGGGCGGTGCAAATGGGCAGTACATTGGCCTTGACCATGAAGCTGGAAGACCAGATCCAGCCCTGAGTATTTCTCTCCAGTGCTGCACAGGGATTGCGTAGGTCCCGAACCCGGTGCAGCCCTTGTGTGCGGGTTTACCCGCGAAGCGCGCCAGCGCTGGCTGAAAAATGAACAACATTTAACCCAGGCTATCCGTCGCCCCCTGTTGACGAGAGGGGGATGTCGGGGCGTATATTGATAGTTAGCAAACTATGAATATACTTGGTTCTTTTCATGTCCCTTGATTTCCTGCGCCTGCAAGTCAGCAGTGGCCTGGTAGTTGCTGCCCGCCACTGGCGGCGCATCTGTCATACCGCCTTGACCGGCTACGGCATTTCCGAGGCCTGCGCTGCGCCGTTGCTGATGATCGTGCGCCTGGGCGACGGCGTGCACCAGGTGGCTGTGGCCCAGGCCGCCGGCCTGGAAAGCCCGTCGCTGGTACGCCTGCTTGACCAGCTGTGCAAAGCTGGCCTGGTGTGCCGCAGCGAAGACCCACTGGATCGCCGCGCCAAGGCACTGAGCCTGACTGCCGAAGGCCGTGCCCTGGCCGAAGCCATTGAAGCCGAACTGGTGCGCTTGCGCCGCGATGTGCTCGGCGGTATCGATCAGGCCGACCTGGAAGCTGCCTTGCGTGTGCTTCGTGCCTTCGAGGCTGCCGGTCTGGGCAGCGCAGGTGGGGTGGCATGAACGGTTTCTTCAGCTCTGTCCCTCCGGCCCGTGACTGGTTCTACGGCGTGCGCACCTTCGGCGCGTCCATGATTGCCCTTTACATTGCTCTGCTCATGCAACTGCCGCGTCCCTACTGGGCCATGGCGACGGTGTACATCGTCTCCAGCCCCTTCGTCGGCCCGACCAGCTCCAAGGCGTTGTACCGTGCCGTCGGCACGTTGCTCGGCGCTGGCGGAGCAATCTTCCTGGTGCCGCCGCTGGTGCAGTCACCGTTGCTGCTGAGCATCGCCATTGCCCTGTGGACCGGCACCTTGCTGTTCCTTTCGTTGAACCTGCGCACGGCCAACAACTACGTGCTGATGCTGGCCGGTTATACCCTGCCGATGATTGCCTTGGCCGTGGTGGATAATCCGCTGGCAGTGTTCGATGTGGCCTCTTCTCGCGCGCAGGAAATCTGTTTGGGAATTGTCTGCGCGGCAGTCGTCGGGGCTATCTTCTGGCCGCGCCGGCTGGCACCGGTGGTAGTCGGTGCCATCGGAAACTGGTTCAACGAGGCGATTCGCTACAGCGACACCTTCCTGGCCCGCGATGCCAGTGCCGACAAGGTCGGCGGGATGCGCGGGGCGATGGTCACCACCTTCAACTCGCTGGAGCTGATGATCGGTCAGCTCGCCCACGAAGGTGCCGGCCCGCATACCCTGAAGAACGCCCGCGAATTGCGCGGGCGGATGATCCATCTGCTGCCGGTGATCGACGCCCTCGACGACGCACTGGTAGCCCTGGAAGGCCGCGCCCCGGCCCAGTTCGCCCAGCTTCAACCCGTGCTTGAAGCGGCTCGTGAATGGCTCAAAGGCACTGCCGACAGCGCTTCGGTAGCGCACTGGGCAACGTTGCACGAGCAGATCGGCCGCTTGCAGCCCGCTACAGCCGCCCTCGACCAGCGCGCCGAGCTGCTGTTGTCCAACGCCCTGTACCGCCTGACCGAATGGGCCGACCTGTGGCAGGACTGCTGCACCCTGCAGCATGCCCTGCGTACCGATGATGCCAAGCCTTGGCGTGCGGTGTATCGCCACTGGCGGCTGGGCCGCCTGACAGCGTTTTTCGACCGTGGCCTGATGCTGTACTCGGTAGCCTCCACGGTCCTGGCGATCGTGGTCGCCTGCGGCCTGTGGATCGGACTGGGCTGGAACGACGGCGCCAGTGCGGTAATCCTCGCGGCAGTTGCGTGCAGCTTCTTCGCCGCCATGGACGACCCGGCACCGCAGATCTACCGGTTCTTTTTCTGGACGCTGATGTCGGTCATCTTCTCCAGTCTGTACCTGTTTTTGGTACTGCCCAACCTGCACGACTTCCCGATGCTGGTGCTGGCCTTTGCCGTGCCGTTCATCTGCATAGGCACTCTGACCGTACAGCCGCGCTTCTACCTGGGCACCTTGCTGACCATCGTCAACACGTCGACCTTCATCAGCATCCAGGGCGCCTACGACGCCGACTTCTTCACCTTCCTCAACTCCAACCTTGCCGGCCCCGCGGGCCTTCTGTTCGCCTTTATCTGGACCCTCGTGATGCGCCCGTTCGGCGTGGAGCTGGCGGCCAAGCGCATGACCCGCTTCGCCTGGCGCGACATCGTCGAAATGACCGAGCCTGCGACCTTGGCCGAGCACCGCCAGGTTGGCGTACAGATGCTCGACCGCCTGATGCAGCACCTGCCACGCCTGTCGCAAACCGGCCAGGACAGTGGTGTGGCACTGCGCGACCTGCGCGTAGGGTTGAACCTGCTCGACCTGCTGGCGTACATGCCGCGCGCCGGCCAGCAGGCTCGCGAGCGCCTGAACACTGTGGTCGAGGAAGTCGGTGCGCACTACGCCGCCTGCCTGCGTGCTGGCGAACGCCTGCATGCCCCGGCCGCACTGTTACGCAACATGGAACGCGCTCGCCTGGCGCTGAACCTGGACGAGCTGTACGAGCGCGGTGATGCCCGCACCCACCTGCTGCATGCCCTGAGCGGCCTGCGCCTGGCGCTGTTGCCGGGTGTGGAGGTGATGCTCGAGCCAGCTGAACAACCGCAACTGCCCCCCGGCCTCGACGGAGCACCCCTGTGATTGGTGAACTGGATATCAGCGGGGTGTTCCTGCCCACGCTGCTGGTGATGATGTTTGGCACCTACCTGCTGTTCCTGGGGGTGCACGCGGTGCTGGTGCGCCTGCATTTCTACCGCCTGGTCTGGCACCGGGCGTTGTTCAACGTTGCTCTGTATGCCGTGCTGCTTGGTGCGGTGGACCACTTTTGCCGAAACCTGATGCTGCCATGAAAAAACCTATGCTGACCTTGGGCCGTGTGGTCCTGACCTTGCTGGTAGTGACCTTCGCCGCCGTGCTCGTGTGGCAGATGGTGGTCTACTACATGTTTGCCCCCTGGACCCGTGACGGCCACATACGCGCCGACGTGATCCAGATCGCCCCCGATGTGTCGGGATTGATCCAGAAGGTCGAGGTGCGCGACAACCAGACCGTCAAACGTGGCGACGTGCTGTTCACCATCGACCAGGACCGCTTCACCTTGGCCCTGCGTCAAGCCAAGGCAACCCTTGGCGAGCGCCAGGAGACCCTCGCCCAGGCTTCCCGCGAAGCGCAGCGCAACCGCAAGCTGGGCAACCTGGTGGCCGCCGAGCAACTGGAAGAAAGCCAGTCCCGCGAGGCCCGTGCCCGTTCGGCCGTCAGCGAGGCGCAAGTGGCTGTCGATACTGCCCAGCTCAACCTTGACCGCTCAGTGGTGCGCAGCCCGGTAGACGGCTACCTCAACGACCGCGCGCCGCGTAACCACGAGTTCGTCACCGCCGGCCGCCCGGTGCTGTCGGTGGTCGATAGCGCCTCGTACCATGTCGATGGCTACTTCGAGGAAACCAAGCTTGGCGGTATACACATCGGCGATGCCGTGGACATCCGTGTGATGGGCGACAACACCCGCCTGCGCGGCCATGTGCAGAGCTTTGCCGCTGGCATCGAAGACCGCGACCGCAGCAGTGGCGCCAACCTGCTGCCTAACGTTAACCCGGCGTTCAGTTGGGTTCGCCTGGCCCAGCGCATCCCGGTGCGCATCGCCTTTGACGAAGTGCCGCAAGACTTCCGCATGATCGCCGGGCGTACTGCCACGGTGTCGATCATCGAGGGCCAGCGCCCATGAAACAGCTGATCCTGGCTGGCCTGTGCCTGTCGCTGGGGGCCTGCATGATGGTGGGGCCCGACTATGAGGTGCCTGGGGATGCGGCTGTGCAACGCAATGACCTGAACGGCCCGCTGCGCCAGGATGCCGACAGCGTCGTGTCGGCACCGGTCCCCGAGGACTGGTGGCAGCTGTATCAGGATCAGCGGCTGAATGAACTGGTGCGCCAGGCGCTGAGTGCCAACACCGAATTGCGCGTGGCGGCGGCCAACATCGCCAAAGCTCGCGCCCAGGTGGAGGTGGCTGAAGCGCAAGGCGGCTTCAACGGTGGCGTCAAGCTCGGCGCTCAGCGGCTGCAGGAGTCGGGCGAAGCTTTCCTGCAGCCTGAAAAGGTACCGGTAGCCAACATCGGTGAGGCCATCATCAGTGCCTCGTACCAGTTCGACCTGTGGGGCACCTTCAAGCGTGGTACCGAGGCTGCCAAGGCAAATGCCGACGCAGTGCAGGCCGCTGCCGACACTGCCCGCATCACGCTTGTGGCGGACGTGGTCAAGGCTTATACCCAGGTGTGCTCGGCCAACGAGGAATACCACATTGCCCGTGAGTCCCTCGATTTGCAGGAGCAAAGCGTGAAACTCAACCAGCGCCTGCGCGATGCTGGGCGTGGTGATGAAACCCAGGTCACCCGCTCCCAGACCCAGTTCAAATCGTTGCGTGCCGAACTGCCACGCTTCAAGGCCGAACGCGAGACGGGCATGTACACCCTAGCTGCGCTGCTGGCCAGGCCGGTCGACCAGTTGCCTGCCGGTACCGCCGATTGCGCCGAGCTGCCGCACCTGAACCAGCTGGTCCCGGTGGGCGATGGTGCGGCCCTGCTCAAGCGCCGCCCCGACGTGCGCCAGGCCGAACGCCAGCTGGCTGCCGCCACTGCCTATATTGGCGTAGCCACCGGCGCCTTGTACCCGGACATCAGCATTGGCGCCCAGGTTGGCACCATCGGTATCCTGGAGAACCTCGGCGAGCCTTCGACCAACCGCTGGGGCTTTGGCCCGCAGATCAGCTGGACCATCCCCACCAACGGCACCCGTGCCCGCATTCGCATGGCCGAAGCCTCGACCCAGGCGGCCCTGGCGAACTTCGATGGGGTTGTGCTGAACGCCATCCGCGAGACCCAGACCCGCCTGGCGCAATACAGCGCCTTGCTCGATCGGCGCGATGCGCTGGCCGAGGCGGAGAAATCGGCCAAGGAAGCGGCGGACCAGACGCACCGGTATTACCAGGCGGGGCGTGAATCGTTCCTGGCGGATTTGCAGGCGACGCGGACCTATACCGATATGCGTGCGCAGTTGGCTGCGGCCAATAGCCAAGTGGCGCTGGGGCAAATTGGCGTGTTCCTGGCGTTGGGTGGTGGTTGGAAGGGGATCGCCAAGCCCTGACGCGATCCTTGAGGGCTGGTCCTCTATGCCACCCACTTCATCTGATTTGTTGCAAGATTTTTCATGAAATCCGCCCAGGACCCTTGAGTGAAGCAAAGTGGAAGTGAACAATGTTCTCTTTCGCATTTCCTTCGAGACTGGCCATGAAAACCCGTTCCCGCCTGCTTGCCTGGCTGCCGGCTGCATTGCTCGGCCCGGTGCTGGCGCTGTGCAGCTCCTTGGCGCTGGCCGAGTCCCCCGCCGAAGCTGCCAAAGCCCAGCACTTGCTGGATTACATTGGTGCCGACTACCCGCCGACCGTGCAGGACGGCAAGGTGATCGACGAGGGCGAATACCGCGAGCAACAGGAGTTCAGTGCGGTATTGGCTGAGCTGGTCAAAGGCCTGCCCGCAAATACTGAACAAGCGGCTTTGGAACAGGGCGTCCAGGCGCTGCGCCAGGCCATCGATCAGCGTCAGGAAGGTACTGCGGTCGCCAAACAGGCCCGGCAGCTGGGTGCGCGACTGGCGGTGGCCTACGAGGTCAGCCAGGCCCCAGTGATTACCCCGGACCCCGCCCGCGGCGCTGCGCTGTACGCACAGAACTGCTCGATCTGCCACGGCGAAACCGGCGCCGGCGATGGCCCGGCTGGCGTGGGCCTGGAGCCTGCACCCGCCAACCTGCGTGATGCCTCACGCCTGGACCAGTTGAGTCTGTTCGACCTCTACAACACCCTTGCCCTGGGTATCGACGGCACCGAAATGCCGTCGTTTGCCGATCAGCTGGACGATCGCCAGCGCTGGGACGTGGCCGCGTACATCGCCAGCTTCACCGCCAAGCCGGAAGCGGGCAAAGGTGACAAGACCTGGAACCTCGCCGACCTGGCTCGCCAAACCCCGGCCGAAGTCGCCGCCAACGAAGGCACTGCGGCCGTCGAGGCATTCCGTGCCCAGCGTGCCCAACCGCCGCAAGTAAAGCGCGGCCCGGCGCAATTGCTCGAATACACGGCCAGCACACTGGACAAGAGCCTGGCGGCCTACCGCGCAGGCGACCACGATCAGGCCTATGACCTGTCGGTGGCGGCCTACCTGGAAGGTTTCGAGCTGGTGGAAAGCTCGCTGGACAACATCGACACCCAGGCGCGCAAGGACACCGAAAAAACGCTGATGGCCTACCGTCAGTCCTTGCAGGACGGCTTGCCCGTGGCCCAGGCCGAACAGCGTCTGGCCGACGCCAAAACCAAGCTCGAGCAGGCGGCCAAGCTGCTGGGCAGCGATGGCCTGAGCTGGACGCTGAGTTATATCTCCGGTTTGCTGATCCTGCTGCGTGAAGGCCTCGAGGCGATTCTGGTGCTGGCGGCGATCCTGGCCTTCCTGCGCAATACCGGGCAGCAGTCGGCAGTGCGCAGCGTCAACATCGGCTGGGGCCTGGCGCTGGTTGCCGGCTTCGCCACCTGGGCGCTGGCGGCCTATGTGATCGATGTGGGGGGCGCTCAGCGCGAGCTGCTGGAAGGCTGCACAGCTCTGTTCGCTGCTGTGATGGTGCTATGGCTGGGTGTGTGGATGCATGACCGCCGCCACGCCGCCGCCTGGAAGGACTACATCAAGAGCAGCCTGGTCAGCGGTGGTGGGCGCTTCGGCTTTGCTGTGCTTGCATTCTTCTCGGTATACCGCGAATTGTTCGAAGTGATCCTGTTCTACGAGACCCTGTGGCTGCAGGCAGGCCCTGCCGGGCATCAGGCGGTGCTGGCGGGTGGCGCGACGGCATTGTTGCTGCTGGTGGGCCTGGCCTGGGTGATTCTGCGGGGTTCGGCCAAGCTGCCGCTATCGCTGTTCTTCAGCATCAACGCCGCGCTGCTGTGCGCGCTCTCGGTAGTATTCGCCGGGCATGGCGTGAAGGCGCTGCAAGAGGCCGGCGTACTGGGCACACGGCCAGTGGCGTTCTTTGAGTTCGACTGGCTGGGGATTCATGCCGATGCCTACTCGCTGTCGGCGCAAGCGGTGGCCTTGCTGGCCATCGTGTTCCTTTACGGCCGCTCGTGGCTGACGGAAAAGCGCAGTACTGCGGCCAACTGATAGAGCCTGCGCGGTCCTGCAGGGACCGCGCAAGGTCTCAGATCCTGCACAAGCCTGATGCTCAGGCCGGCTGTGGCGCCTTGAGAATGTTCTGTAGCAATTGGACACTTTCAACGGCGTCATGACCCAGGCTGGTCAGGTAGCCGCCATCCGGTTGATCGGTCAGCCCCTTCTCATGCAGGCGTTGCGCAGCCGCGATCAGGGCAGGGGATGCGGTGCTGGTTATCTTGATGCCTTCCTGGCTGCTGTCGTGTTTGAACAGCGCGAGTACTTCCATTTCGTCGATCAAATCGGGGGTAAAAGGCATGGCGACTCCTGACTTCCAGACAAGGATTGCGGCACTTTCTACGGTGCCTGATCTTCGAGTGTAGCCGGGTTATTCGTCGTCGCCTTGATCCATCTCAGGCGGCAGCTCCGGCAGTGCCCGCAGAGCGTTCTCATACCACTCGCCGTTGAACGCACGGTCCTCTACCAGCATGTTGTCGATCTCGAAGGCCAGCACATGGGCCATCAGGTTCAGAATGTCTTCACGCTCATAGCCGACCAGCGTCAGCTTGTTGAACGTGGCCTTGGCTGCAGGCGGCTCGCCGCTTTCGATCTGGTTTTCGATGGCCTGGGTCAGTGTTGCCTCGGCGAAGGCTTCGTCGTCGTCATTGTCGATGTCGGTGGGCTCGCTCATCGCGGTACTCCTAGGATGGGATGCAACAGTGTGCCATGCCTGTGGCGGCAATGCCCGGGCATTGACGGGGTGCATGACGCTGGTCAGTGGCAGGTGTTCAGTCTATAAAGGCCACGCCAACCCCTTACGGCCTGGAGGCTGTTTCGTCATGCTCAAGCTTCATGGATTCTCGGTCAGCAACTACTACAACATGGTCAAGTTGGCCCTACTGGAAAAAGGTCTGCCCTTCGAGGAAGTCACCTTCTATGGCGGCCAGGCGCCAAAGGCGTTGGAAGTGAGCCCGCGGGGCAAGGTGCCGGTGCTTGAAACCGAACATGGCTTCCTCAGCGAAACCAGTGTGATCCTCGACTACATCGAACAGACCCAAAGCGGCAAGGCACTGCTGCCGGCCGACCCGTTCGAGCAGGCCAAGGTGCGTGAGCTGCTCAAGGAAATCGAGCTGTACATCGAGCTGCCTGCGCGTACCTGCTACGCCGAGTCGTTCTTTGGCATGTCGGTCGAACCGCTGATCAAAGAGAAAGCGCGTGCTGACCTGCTGGCCGGGTTTGCCACGCTCAAGCGCAATGGGCGCTTTGCACCCTATGTTGCGGGCGAGCAACTGACGCTGGCAGACCTGATGTTCTGCTTCTCGGTCGACCTGGCCAACGCGGTGGGCAAGAAGGTGCTGGGCATCGACTTCCTGGCGGACTTCCCACAGGCCAAGGCCTTGCTGCAGTTGATGGGGGAGAACCCGCACATGGCGCGGATCTTGGCGGACAAGGAAGCGTCGATGCCAGCCTTCATGGAGATGATCCGCAGCGGCAAGCGCTAAGATTTGTGTTGGGTCATTCGCGGGTAAACCCGCTCCTACAGGTAAAGCACAACCGTTGTAGGGGCGGGTTTACCCGCGAACGAGGGCGAAGCACTCGCCCCGGAGGTTAGCGAGACGCCAACAGGGCCTTGCCACGAACAACGGCAGCACGCACCTGCGCCGGCGCCGTACCACCAATGTGGTCACGCGCATTCACCGAACCTTCCAGCGTCAGCACGGCAAACACATCCTGTTCGATCTGGTCGCTGAACTGGCGCAGTTCCTCCAGGCTCATCTCGGCCAGGTCCTTGCCAGTGTCCACACCATACTTCACCGCGTGGCCAACGATCTCGTGGCAGTCACGGAAAGGTAGGCCGCGGCGAACCAGGTAGTCGGCCAGGTCGGTCGCGGTGGAGAAGCCGCGCAGGGCCGCTTCACGCATGATGGCGTGCTTGGGCTTGATCGCCGGGATCATGTCAGCGAAGGCCCGCAGCGAGTCGCGCAGGGTATCGGCGGCGTCGAACAGCGGTTCCTTGTCTTCCTGGTTGTCCTTGTTGTAGGCCAGTGGTTGGCCTTTCATCAGGGTCAGCAGGCCGGTAAGGGCGCCGAACACGCGGCCGCTCTTGCCGCGTACCAGCTCTGGCACGTCCGGGTTCTTTTTCTGCGGCATGATCGAGCTGCCGGTGCAGAAGCGGTCCGGAAGGTCGATGAACTGGAACTGCGCGCTGGTCCACAGCACCAGCTCTTCGGAGAAGCGCGAAAGGTGCATCATCGCCACGCTGGCAGCGGCGCAGAATTCGATGGCGAAATCACGGTCCGACACGCCATCCAGCGAGTTGCCGGCCACGGCTTCAAAGCCCAGCAGCTTGCAGGTCAGTTCACGGTCGATCGGGTAGGTGGTGCCGGCCAGCGCGGCGCTGCCCAGTGGCATGCGGTTGGTGCGCTTGCGGCAGTCGACCAGGCGCTCATAGTCGCGGCTGAGCATTTCGAACCACGCCAGCAGGTGGTGGCCAAAGGTGACCGGCTGCGCCGTCTGCAGGTGGGTGAAACCAGGCATGATGGTTTCGGCTTCACGCTCTGCCTGCTCCAGCAGGCCCTGCTGCAGGCGGGTGATTTCGCCCAGGATCAGGTCGATTTCGTCGCGCAGCCAAAGGCGGATGTCGGTGGCCACCTGGTCGTTGCGGCTACGCCCGGTGTGCAGCTTCTTGCCGGTGATGCCGATGCGGTCGGTCAGGCGTGCTTCGATGTTCATGTGCACGTCTTCAAGGTCGACACGCCAGTCGAAGTTGCCGGCTTCAATCTCGCCCTGGATTGTTTTCAGGCCATCGATGATGGTGTCGCGCTCGGCATCACTGAGCACGCCGACCTGCGCCAGCATGGTGGCATGGGCAATCGAACCCATGATGTCGTGACGGTACAGGCGCTTGTCGAAATCTACCGAGGCGGTGAAACGGGCGACGAAGGCGTCGACGGGCTCACTGAAGCGGCCGCCCCAGGACTGATTGGTCTTGTCGGTGCTCATGGATTCACTCATTGCAGGCGTGAACGAAAAAGTGGCGTCGATGATAGCAGGGTTGGGCTGGCTGCCGCAGGGCGCCGGTCGAGAGAAATGCCCGGAAAATCGCATAGAAGGATTTCAAGGAATGAACGGCAGTGTTCCACGGACCGTCTACAGTTGGACAAAGGACTGGCAGTGAATCTGCCGGGCCGAGTGAATCTTTGGCCATCGCACCGGTCTAGAGCGTGACCGCAGTGTCGCTCGAACCACACCTGTCTACGCTATACCTGTGCGAGACTCATTCAGGAATCCAGCGCAATTATGAATGTCCTGATCGTTGATGACGAACCCCAAGGCCGTGAACGCCTCAGCCGGCTGCTCGGCGAACTGGAGGGTTACACTGTGCTGGAGCCCAGCGCCACCAACGGCGATGAGGCCTTGGCGCTGATTGAAAGCCTCAAGCCCGATGTGGTCCTGCTGGACATCGGCATGCCAGGCCTGGATGGCCTGCAGGTTGCCGCTCGCCTGTGCGAACGCGAGGCGCCGCCGGCGGTGGTGTTTTGCTCCGGGGATGATGAATACGGTGCAGAGGCATTCAAGGACAGTACCCTCAGCCATGTGACCAAGCCCTTCCAGGCCCAGGCCTTGCGCGATGCCTTGCGCAAGGCCGAAAAACCCAACCGCGCCCAATTGGCGGCGCTTACCCGGCCGGCCAATGAAGGCGGCGGCCCTCGCAGCCATATAAGTGCCCGCACGCGTAAAGGCATCGAACTGATCCCTTTATCCCAGGTGATCTATTTCATTGCCGACCACAAGTATGTGACCTTGCGTCACGAAACCGGCGAGGTGTTGCTTGACGAGCCACTCAAAGCCCTGGAAGACGAATTCGGCGAACGCTTCGTGCGCATCCACCGCAATGCGTTGGTCGCCCGCGAGCGCATCGAACGCTTGCAGCGCACCCCGCTGGGGCACTTTCAGCTGTATCTGAAAGGCCTGGACGGCGATGCCTTGACCGTCAGCCGTCGCCATGTGGCCGGTGTGCGCAAGATGATGCAGACCCTCTGAGGCCCTTGGACTCGGGCCGCTCCTGCACCTGACGGCGTGTGGCCTGTTGATCCGTATCTGCAAGCGATACCGGCGATGCTGTTATGATCGGCGGTATTTCTCTGGATCGGGGCGTTTCATGTCCACTCGCGAAATCCGCATTGCCACCCGTAAAAGTGCTTTGGCCCTGTGGCAGGCCGAATACGTCAAGGCCCGCCTCGAGCAGGCCCACACCGGTCTGCAGGTGACCTTGGTGCCTATGGTCAGCCGCGGTGACAAGTTGCTCGACGCGCCGCTGGCAAAAATTGGCGGCAAGGGGCTGTTCGTCAAGGAACTGGAAACCGCGCTGTTGGACAACGAAGCCGACATCGCCGTGCACTCGATGAAAGACGTGCCCATGGACTTCCCCGAGGGCCTGGGCCTCTACTGCATCTGCGAGCGTGAAGACCCGCGTGATGCCTTCGTTTCCAATACCTTTGACAGCCTCGAAGCGCTGCCCGCCGGCAGTATCGTCGGTACCTCAAGCCTGCGCCGTCAGGCCCAGTTGCTGGCGCGTCGCCCAGACCTGCAAATCCGCTTTCTGCGCGGCAACGTCAACACCCGCCTGGCGAAGCTGGATGCCGGCGAGTACGACGCCATCATCCTCGCCGCGGCGGGCCTGATCCGTCTGGGCTTCGAGGACCGCATCACCTCCACCATCAGCGTCGATGACAGCCTGCCGGCAGGTGGTCAGGGCGCGGTGGGCATCGAGTGCCGCAGTGCCGACGATGAGATCCATGCACTGCTGGCGCCACTGCACCATGTCGACACCGCTGACCGGGTGATCGCCGAGCGCGCGCTGAACAAACGCCTGAATGGTGGCTGCCAAGTGCCGATCGCCTGCTACGCGGTCCTTGAAGGTGACCAGCTGTGGCTGCGTGGCCTGGTCGGCCAGCCTAGCGGCGGGACCTTGCTGGTGGCCGATGCCCGTGCACCCCGTGCCGCTGCCGAGGCCCTGGGCGTACAGGTGGCCGAAGACCTGCTTGGGCAGGGCGCCGAGGCCATTCTCAAGGAAGTCTACGGCGAGGCCGGTCACCCGTGAGCCAATGGCGCCTGTTGCTGACCCGGCCTGCCGAGGACTGCGCGGCGCTGGCGCAAAGCCTGGCGGCAGCGGGAGTGGGCAGCAGTTGCCTGCCACTGCTGGAAATTGAACCTATTACCGTGCAAGCCCCACAGCGACTGTCGCTGGAGGGCTTGCATGACTTCCAGGCGATCATTGTGGTCAGCAAGCCGGCCGCCCGGCTGTTGCTTGAGCATCTGGCCGAGACCAGCATCCAGCCTCCGCAGCGAGGCTGGTTCACCGTGGGCGAGGCAACCGCTGGGGTGCTGCAGGGTGCAGGGCTGCAGGTAAGCTTTCCGCCGCGTGGCGATGACAGCGAAGCCTTGCTGGCACTGCCGGCCCTGCGCCAGGCACTTACCGAGCCGGCACCGCGTGTCTTGATCGTTCGCGGCGTCGGAGGTCGCGAACTGCTGGCAGAGCGTCTTGCAGAGCAAGGTGCTAGTGTCGAATATCTGGAACTGTATCGTCGCTGCCTGCCGGCCTACCCGGCGGGTACGCTGATGCGCCGCATTGAAGCGGAACGCCTCAATGGCCTGGTGGTCAGCAGTGGGCAGGGTTTTGAACATTTGCAGCAGATGGCCGGTGCCGATTGGCTGCGGCTGGCCCAGTTGCCGCTGTTCGTGCCCAGCCCGCGGGTCGCCGAGCAGGCCAAGGCCGCCGGGGCCCAACAGGTTGTGGATTGCCGTGGCGCCAGTGCCACGGCCTTGCTGGCAGCCGTGCAGCGTAGCGCTGCACCTGCCTCTTAAGGCGCTAAGCTGAATGCGGTGCGCCCCCATGCAAAGGATGGATACGTGAGCGAGACTGTCTTGTCCAATAACGATCAACCGTCGGCGCAGGCGCCTGCGGAACCCGTTACCCCCCCACCTGCCAAGCGCTCCGGCAGTGGCCTGGCAGCGCTGGCCTTGCTGCTTGGTGCGGCCGGGGTGGCGGTAGGTGGCTGGGGTGTCTGGCAGGTGCGTCAACTGCAGGGCAGTGAGTTCAACCAAGGCCAGCACATCGAGGCGCTGACCCAGCGCGCCGAGGCGCTGCAGCAACGTGAACAGCAGATCAGTGCGCAACTGGCCAGTCTGCCAGCCGCCAGCGAGCTGGAAGACCGCCGGCGTTTGGTAGCCCAACTGCAGGGCGACCAGCAGCGTCTCAGTCAGCGCCTGGAAACCGTGCTGGGAGAAAGCCGTAAAGAGTGGCGCCTGGCTGAAGCCGAGCACCTCCTGCGCTTGGCTACCCTGCGCCTTTCCGCGTTGCAGGACATCACCAGTGCCAAAGCCCTGGTCGAAGGCGCCGACGAGATCCTGCGCGAGCAGAGCGACCCGGGTGCCTTCGCCGCACGCGAGCAGCTGGCCCGCAGCCTGGCCACGCTCAACAGCACTCAGCAACCGGACCGTACTGGCCTGTTCTTGAAGCTGGCTGCGCAGCGCGAGCTGGTACAGCAGCTGAGCGCCCAGTCCCCCGAGTTCGACAGTAACGCCGATGCGCTTGGCGCCCTGACCGCCGACGGTGATGGTGCCAGCAGGCTGTCGCAGTGGTGGGCAGAAATATCCAAGTACTTCCAGATCGACTTCAATGCCGATGAAAACGTGCGTCCGTTGCTGGCCGGGCAGCAACTGAACCAGCTGCGCCTGGCCCTGAGCCTGACTATCGAGCAGGCCCAGTGGGCGGCGCTCAATGGTGAGGCCAAGGTTTACACGCAGGCGCTGGACGACGCCCGCAGCGTTCTGCTGGCCAACTTCAATGCAGACAACCCGCAAAGCAAGGCCATGCTCGACAGCCTCAATGCCTTGGCCGATCAGCCGGTGTCGGTGGTTACCCCTGACCTTAGTGAAAGCCTGGCGGCAGTGCAGGCCTATATTCAGCGCCGTCACCTGCCGGCCGAGGCTGAAGGGGGCAAGCCATGAAGCGTGTCTACCTGTTGGCCGTGCTTGCGATCGTGGTTGCTGCGGCACTGGGCATCGCGGTCGCCAAGCACAGCGGCTATGTACTGATTTCCTATGGTGGCTTCCGTTATCAGTCGGGGCTGTGGGCTGCCTTGGCGGGTATTTTGGCGGTCGTCCTGCTGCTGTGGTTGCTGCGCTATCTGGTCGGCCTGGTGCTGACTTCCAGTGGTGTGGTCAACCCGTGGTCACGGCGTAACCGCAGCCGACGTATCCGCCTGGCGATCGAACAGGGCCAACTCGATCTTGCCGAAGGCCGCTGGGCCAGTGCCCAACGGCACTTGCACCGTGCCGCCGAGGCTGAGCGCCAACCGTTGCTGTACTACCTTGGTGCCGCGCGTGCCGCCAACGAGCAAGGCCGCACCGAAGACAGCGACAACCTGCTGGAACGGGCCCTGGAGCGCCAGCCGCAAGCCGAGCTGGCCATTGCCCTGACCCATGCTCAGTTGCAAATGGACCGTGGCGAAAACGATGGGGCCCTGGAAACCCTGCTGGCCATGCAGGAACGCCACCCGCACAACGGCCAGGTGCTGCGCTTGCTGCAACGCCTTTACGTGGAGCGCGGCGACTGGTCTGCACTGATCCGCCTGATGCCCGACCTGCGCAAGGGTAAAGTGCTGCCCGCCGCCGAGCTGGCTGCTCTGGAACAACGCGCCTGGGGCCAGAACCTGAGCCTGGCGACCACCCGTGGCGAAGATGCGCTCAGTGCACGCCAATCCTTGGAGCGTGCCTGGCAGCAGTTGACCGCAGCCCAGCGCCAGGAGCCGCAACTGGTGCTGGCGTACGCCGAGCAACTGCGCCAGGTAGGTGCCCAGAACGAGGCCGAACAGGTGCTGCGCACGGCCCTCAAGCGCGACTACGAAAGCCACCTGGCCCGTCTTTACGGCCTGGTGCGTGGTGATGACCCGGCGCGTCAGCTGCAAACCGCTGAAGGTTGGCTCAAGGCTCACCCGCAAGACGCCAGCCTGCTGCTGACCCTGGGCCGTCTGAGCCTGCAAAACCGCTTGTGGGGCAAGGCGCGTGACTACCTGGAAAGCAGCCTGCGCATGGAGCGCAACCCCGAGGCCTGTGCAGAGCTGGCCCGCCTGCTCGCGGGGCTGGGCGAGACGGAGCGCAGCAACCAGCTGTTCCAGGAGGGCCTTGGCCTGCTGGACGAGCGCCTGCTGGCGCTGCCTTTGCCAGAAGGCGTGCGCGCCTGACCTACCCCAAGGCCCGCGCAAAGGTGCGGGCTTTGGGGGCAGGTAATTTATCTTTCGCTGTCAGTTTGATCTGAAGTCCATTTCTTCCGTCGCCTCCTACGGCATATCTGGAAATTTCCTACGCGATTCAGTGACTTGTCGTTGCTGTCGTGCCTTGAAACAAAGCGTGTCTTTCCTCTACCGTTTCAAGCCACTACTTTTTCCCCGGGACCTTCACCGCCCATGCTGCCGGCCCGTTTGCGCACCTTTTTTCTTCCTGCCTGCCTGGTCGCACTGGCGGTACTGGTTGCGTCTTTCCGTCTGGAAAACACAGTGGGGCTGATGCCGTGCCCATTGTGCCTCAGCCAACGGTTGCTGCTTGGCGTTTACGCGCTGCTGTGCTTCGCAGCCGTGCTGCAGGCGCCGGGCACGCGGGGCATCCTTCGTTATGCTCGGCTGGTGCTGGGCTGCTCGCTGGCCGGCGCATTGCTGGCAGCACGGCATGTCTGGTTGCAGGGGGCTGAGGGGGTCAATGAGGTATGCCCGGTGCCGATCGGGCGAGTCTTCGAGCAATCCTGGGGTGAGGCCGCACGGCAACTGTTGCTGGGTGGCCCGGATTGCCGTTCGCTTGCCTGGAGCTTTCTCGATCTGACACTGCCGGAGTGGAGCCTGTTAGCCTTCCTGCTGCTGGCGGTGCTGCCCTTGAGTTGCCTGCTGGCGTATCGTTTCCGCACCCTGGCAAGAACATGACCTGGCGCAAGGTTGTGCCATTAGCGCGACCAATGGTGATGTAACAGGGTATTAAACACTTGTATGAACTTTGTGTGCTGCGTACCTTGAAGGGCAGCACGCGCGGGAATAATCTCCCAGCACGCATACCGGAAAAACAACTGCTCGATGCCGTCCTGCTGATGTCACCTTTGTGCTGCGCGGTCGTGGTGCGAGGTGCAGCGGCATCTACCCAGAAGGGAAGAGATCGCCATGCTCGATAGTTGTCAGAACGCCCAGGAACGCTGGGGTGGGGTTCACAAGCTGATCGACCGTTGGCTGGAGGAGCGCCAGGAACTGGTGCAGGCTTTTCGCGCCCTGCGCGATGTGAGGCCAGCCTTCGCCGACAAGGACACCAACGGGGACTTTTGCGCCCTTCTGGTCGACTACGTTTCGGCGTGGCACTTCGAAGTCTGCGAGCAACTGGTCAGCGAGGCCAAGGCGTTCGGAGACAAGAAGGCGCTGAAGCTGGCCGAAGAGATCAACCCACGGATCAACGACAGTACTCAGATCGCACTGGCCTTCAATGACCATTGCACCAGGGGGGAGTGCAAGGACACCAAACGCTTTGCCGAGAAGCTGGCCAAGTTGGGCGGGTTGTTGCATGAGCGCTTCGAGCTTGAAGACTGCCTGATCGAAGTGCTGCACAACGCACACAAGGAAGAGGGTGCAGTGCAGGCCTGAGGTTGGCGTCAGTCACCAACCGCCAGCAGTTCGATCTCGAATATCAAGGGGGTATAGGGTGCAATCAGGTCTCCCGCCCCCTCGGCGCCATAGGCTTGCGCTGAAGGAATTACCAAGCGCCATTTGGCGCCGGTGTGCATTTTCGGCAAGGCGACCTGCCACCCTTCGATAACCGAATCCAGGTTGAACCATTGGGGGGTCTGGTTTTGGTCGAATATTGAGCCATCCGGCAATCTGCCCACATAACGCACCTGCACTTTGCCGCCCGCTTTCGGCTGTACACCCGTGCCTGGTTGCAATTCGCTGTACAGCACACCTTCCGTTAGTTCGTGCACCCCATAACGCCCACGTTCATTCGCCATGAAACGCGTTTCGGCGGCCTGCAGCTTTTGCACAGCGGCGTCGCCTTCCTGGGTTTCATGCTGCTGCAGCACCGCCTGCATGCGTGCCTTGTCGAGTTTCAGGGGTTGCCCCTGATAGGACTGCTTCAGGCCTTCGACCAGTGCGTCCAGTTGCAAGCCAGGCATCTCCTGGCGCAGGCGTTCACCCAGGCTGGCACCCAGGCTGTAGGCCAAATCGTGGTCGTCGTTGTCGGCCAAGGCGAGGGGTGCCATCAGGCATAAGCCTAAAACAAGATATCGAGGCAACGCCTGACTCCCAAATACCAGCAATGATTAATTCAGCAACTACACTTTCACGCAGCTGCAAGATAACAACTTTGCCCAGGCATGCAACGCGGCGTAAACATTACGGTCAACATGCCCTAGCGGCGGTAGCAGCAGAAGCATAGTATGAGCCGCAATCTCGTCAGCCAGGAGGTAAACCATGTCGGCCAAAAAGAAGCCAGTAAGTACGCCGTTACACCTGCTCCAGCAACTTTCGGGCAGCTTGCTCGAACACTTGGAAGAGGCCTGCTCGCAAGCGCTGGCTGATGCGGAAAAACTGCTGGCGAAGTTGGAAAAGCAGCGTGGCAAGGCGCAGGAAAAACTGCACAACGGTCGCCTGAAACTGCAAGACGCGGCCAAGGCAGGTAAAGCCAAGGCGCAAAGCAAGGCGCAGAAAGCCATCGGTGAACTTGAAGAACTGCTCGAGTCTCTCAAGGAGCGTCAAACCCAGACTCGCTCTTACATTCAGCAACTCAAACGCGATGCTCAGGACAGCCTCAAGCTGGCTCAGGGTGTAGGTAAAGTACGCGAAGCTGCAGGCAAGGCCCTTGATCAACGTGCGGCCAAACCGGCTGCCAAGGCGACCGCTGCCGTCAAGCCTGCGGTCAAACCGGCTGCCAAGACGACCGCTGCCGCCAAGCCTGCGGCCAAACCGGCTGCCAAGACGACCGCTGCCGCCAAGCCTGCGGCCAAACCGGCTACCAGGGCGACCGCTGCCGCCAAGCCTGCGGCCAAACCGGCTACCA
>NZ_JBICMC010000089.1:0-15872 GCF_043106005.1 Pseudomonas sp. GLN_2
TAACGCACCGTGGCCGATGAATGGTTGGGGCAGGCTCAAGGTTGCAGGCGGTCAATGTGGGAGCAGGCATGCCCGCTAAGCAGGCTGCACGGTGCATGGCACGGGCTTAGCCCGTGCTCGCCGGAAAAGCCCACAGTGATCGCGCTGGCGTTGGGTCATGTGCAAGCGCATTTCCCTCTGACCGTCAGATCCCACCGCCCGCCAGCAACTGCGTCATCACCTCAGCCAACGCCTTGACCATCACATCCGCCGTCGGCCGGTGCACGATGACGATCTCATAGCTGTCGACCTCCGGCAGCCCTTGCCCGGCCCCCAGTACCCTGTGCTCGCCGGTGGCCGCCCTGGGTGGCAGCAGGCTGATACCCATGCCATCGGCGACCGCAGCCTGGATGCCACTGAGGCTGGAACTGGTAAAGCTGATGCGCCAGCGCCGCCCCATGCCTTCGATGGCGTTGATCATGTCCTCGCGGTACAGGCCGCGTGGCGGAAAGGTGACCAACGGGATCGGGTCCAGCTCGAAGGCAGGCGTGTGTGCGCTGTCGATCCACTGCAGACGCTCTGGCCAACAGGCCACGCCCTCACGGCTGTTGCGCCGCTGCTTGAGCAGCACCAGGTCAAGTTCGCCATTGTCGTAGGCCTGGCTCAGGTCACGGCACAAGCCGCTGGTCACTTCGAGCTTCACCTGTGGGTGCAGCCGGCTGAATGCCGACAGCGCATTGGTGGTACGCCCGCCCACGAAGTCCTCGGGCACACCAAGCCGCACCGTGGTGCCCACCATCGCCCCGGCCAGGGCTTCAAGCATCTGATCGTTCAGGGCCAGCATGTGCCGGGCATAGCCGAGCAAGGTCTGCCCGGCGTCGGTCGGCAGCACATCACGGTTGCCCCGCACCAGCAGGCGGTGGCCGACCATGTCTTCCAGGCGGCGCACTTTCTGGCTGATCGTCGACTGGGTCGAATGCAGCCGCGCGGCAGCGGTGGTGAAGCTGCCGCAGTCGGCCACCACGACAATGGCGCGCAGCAGGTCGAGGTCGAACAGAGCCCTATTCGATTTCACGCTGATAGACATCTAGATATTCAACGACTGAATGGCAAGTCTGCGTTCTATCACGGCTAGTCACCGAGGGCCACTCCTTCCCGCCGAGGATCGGCACCGCCTGACCAACCCTCGCCGCTGCGCTGGATGATCTGCATGCCGCTGGTCATGGTCATCGGTGTCACCTCATGGCCCCAGGCTGCCAACTGGCGGATCAGCGCCGGGCTGCTCAGCCCTGCTTCCACTTCGGTGCCGGCATTGCGGCTGCCGAAGTTGGGCAGGCCAGCGGCCTGTTGCGGGTCGAGCTGCCAATCCAGCAGGCCGACCAGTGCCTTGTTCACGTAACCGATGATCTGCGAACCACCCGGCGAACCGAGGCTCGCGACAAACTCGCCCGTGGCACGCGAGAACACCAATGTCGGCGCCATGGCCGACAGCGGCCGTTTGCCCGGCTGCACCCGATTGGCCACAGGCTTGCCGTGCTCGTGGGGGATGAACGAGAAGTCGGTCAGCTGATTGTTGAGCAGGAAGCCCTTGACCATCAGGTGCGAGCCAAATGCGGCCTCCACCGAGGTGGTCATGGCCAGGGCCTGGCCGCTGTCATCCACCGCACTGAGGTGAGAGGTGGAGATGCGCAGTGGCGAGCGGTCGGGCGCAAGTGCCAGGTCCGCTCCTTGCGGGCGGCCCGGACGGGCGCGCTTCATGCTGTACTCGCCGATCAGCGCCGCGCGGCTGGCCAGATAAGCAGCATCGGTCAGGGCCTTGACCGGGACGGGCACGTAGTCGTTGTCGGCCAGGTACTGAGCGCGGTCGGCGTAGGCCAGGCGCTCGGCCTCGGCGATCAGGTGCACGGCCAAGGGCGGAGCTTCCAGGCGTGCCGGGGACGAGGTGACCAGCGGTCGCAGCGCTGCCAGGTCGCGTTGCGGCGCGGTGCGCTGCACGGCTTCGAGCAGGCCCAAGGTCTGCAGCACAGTCACCCCACCCGAGGAGGGTGGCGGCATGCCGCATATTTGCCAGGCCTTGTAGGGGCCGCACAGCGGCTCGCGCTCCTTGGCCTGGTACTGCTGCAAGTCCTGCAACGACAGATACCCGGCATTGGCATGGCCACGCACCTTGGCGACGATGGCTTCGGCAATTTCACCGCTGTAGAACACCTCGGGCCCCTGTGCGGCGATCTGCTCGAAGGTCTGTGCCAACTCAGGGTTGCGCAGAATTGTACCCACGGCCAGCGGCCTGCCCTGTTCATCCAGGAAGTAACGAGCCATTGCGGGTGAGCGGGCAATGTAGGGGTCCCCGGCCAGTAGCGTGTGCAGGCGCTCGGAAACCGCGAAGCCGTTGCGTGCCAAGGCGATGGCCGGGGCGAACAGGGCGTGCCAGGGCAACTTGCCGTGCTGCTCGTGGGCCTGTTTCAGGGCACGCAGCACCCCAGGCACGCCCACCGAACGCCCACCGATCTGCGCCACCCGGAACGGCATGGGTGTGCCATCGGCTTGCAGGAACAGCTTTTCCGTCACCGCCGCAGGTGCTGCCTCACGCCCGTCGAATGCCTGCACGCGCTTGCCATCCCAGTACAGGATGAACGCCCCGCCACCGATCCCACTGGACTGCGGCTCGACCAGTGTCAGCACCATCTGCATGGCGATGGCGGCGTCAATCGCACTGCCGCCGGCACGCAACATCGCCCGCCCCGCTTCACTGGCCAGCGGGTTGGCGGCGGCAACCATGTGCCGGCTGGCGTGCACCGGCTGCAAACCGCTGCGGTAGCCGGAGGCCAGTTCCGGTGGCGTGGGCAATACCTGGTCGGCACCGGCCCAGTTACTGGTAACCAGCAGGCACAAAGCGCCGATCAGCGGGGTGGGATATTTCATCGTCATGCATCCTGCCATCACCTATTCAGCGAAGCACTGTCGGTCATACGCAGTCTCGACTTCAAGCCTTGGTGTAATTACCGGCAAGCCATTCGCTGACCAATGCAGCCCTTGCTCTCTGCATGAATGCCAGGTTTGCACAATGACAGATCAGGTCACTTCTTCGAACGGCAGCCCCACATAGTTCTCGGCAATGTTCACCAGCCCCGCCGGCGAGGTCAGGAAGTACTCGCGGTCAGCTTCCTGCATCTTCTGGTCCCAGGCATCCTTGTGGCTACCGAAATCATGCAGCAGTTGGGTCATGAACCAGCTGAAGCGCTCGCCCTTCCACACGCGGCGCAGGGCCAGCGGCGAGTATTGCGCAAGCAGGTCGACGCGCCCTTCGTGGTACACCTTGACCAGAATGCGGTACAGGTAGTTGACGTCCGAGGCCGCTAGGTTAAGGCCTTTGGCACCCGTAGGGGGGACGATGTGCGCCGCGTCACCCACCAGGAACAGGTGACCATACTGCATGGGTTCGACCACCAGGCTACGCAGTGGCGCAATACTTTTTTCCAACGCGGGGCCTGTGACCAGGTCCGCCGCCACCTCGGCGGGCAAACGGGCTTTCAGTTCGTCCCAGAAACGCTCGTCAGACCACTCCTCGACCCGATCCTGCAAAGGTACCTGCAGGTAGTAGCGGCTGCGTGTTTGCGAGCGTTGGCTACACAACGCGAAACCGCGCGCATGGTGGGCGTAGATCAGCTCGTGATTGACCGGCGGTGTGTCCGACAGCAGCCCCAGCCAGCCAAACGGGTAAACCCGTTCATACTGCTTCAGCACACCCTCCGGGATGCTCTGCCGCGAGATGCCGTGGAAGCCGTCGCAGCCGGCGATATAGTCGCAGTCAACCCGCTGTACCCGGCCATCCTTTTCGAACGTCAGGTAGGGCTTCTCGCCTTTCAATTCATGCGGCTGAACGTTGGCGGCTGAATAGATGATCGGCGCACCACTGGCTTCACGGGCCTGCATCAGGTCACGGGTGACCTCGGTCTGGCCATAGACCATCACCGTCTTGCCACCGGTCAGCGCCTTGAGGTCCAGGCGTTGACGGCGCCCGCCAACCAACAGCTCGACCCCCTCGTGCACCAGGCCTTCACGGTCCATGCGCTCGGCCACGCCGGCCTCGCGCAGCAGGTCGACCGTGCCTTGCTCCAGCACCCCGGCGCGGATGCGGCCTAGTACGTACTCGGCGGTCTGGCGTTCGACGATGATGTTATCGATACCGGCCTTGTGCAGCAGTTGGCCCAGCAGCAGGCCAGACGGACCTGCACCAATAATTGCAACCTGAGTTTTCATTGTTGTTGTCTCTGTTCGGGCGATACCGGCCCGGGACTGGCAGCGGGGCGGCATCTGCTGTTAGGGTTTGCCATTGCATTTTTACTGGCAGAAAACGCCGTTTAAGTGTGCTATTCCATAAAAAACCTGCACTTTTACGAAAAGCGTTCGATTAACGGACAGGCCAACCCAGATGAAATCCACCCTCCCCGGCGTCCCGTTGTTCAAGCTGTATGGCGAAAATCAGGCCTGGCCCGGCACCGACCTGCTGCACTGCGAGTCGATCCCGGCACGCAGCCGCCTGCATCACTGGGAGATCAAGCCGCACCAGCATGCCGAGCTGTTCCAGCTGCTGTATGTACAGCGTGGCCAGGCGCAGGTGGAAATCGAGGGCGTGCGCAGTGCCATCGGCGAAGCGGCGATCCAGGTCGTGCCACCGATGACCGTGCATGGCTTTCGCTTCAGCGCCGATATCCAGGGCTATGTCCTGACCTTTGGTACTGCCCTTGTAGCGAACCTGGAACAGCGCCTGGGCGCGCCACTGACGGTGCTGGCCCAGCCTGCGTGTTATCCGTTGGGCCATGACCGCGTGCACCTGCGCAGCCTGGTCGACACCTTGCAGCGGGAGTACCAAGGCAATGCCCCGGCACGCGCCGCGATGCTGGAAGCGTTGGTGACCGCGCTGATGGTGTGGATCAGCCGCCGTCAGCAGCAAGGGCAGGCACCGCGTAACCGTGATGAACGTGATCGCCTGTTGCTGGGGCAATACTTGCGCTTGGTCGAAGCGCATTACCGCGAGCATCTGTCGGTTGAAGACTTTGCCGCGCGGTTGAATATTCCGAGTTTGCAACTGAACCAGCTGTGCCGGGCACTGAGCGGTCAGACTGCATTGCAGGTGGTGCACCAGCGGTTGTTGCTGGAGGCGCGACGCAACCTTATTTACACGCGGATGAGCATTGGGCAGTTGTCGGACAGCCTGGGGTTTACCGACCCGACCTACTTCGCCCGGTGGTTCAAGCGCTTGAGTGGGCAAACGCCCAATGCGTATCGCAGATCAGGGTTGTCGGAATAATCCTTGGCGGCCTCTTCTTGACGTATACGTCAACCTGCCCTCAGGATATCCGCATACCCCACGCCGAGCCCGAGCATGAGCACTCAGACCTACAGCATCTCCGACCTGTCCCGCGAACTGGACATCACCACCCGCGCTATCCGCTTCTACGAAGAACAGGGCCTGCTCAGCCCTGAGCGCCGTGGCCTGGAACGTATCTACTCACCGCGCGACAAGGTCAGCCTGAAGCTCATCCTGCGCGGCAAGCGCATTGGCTTCTCCCTGGCCGAGTGCCGCGAGTTGATCGAACTGTACGACCCCACCAGCGGCAACCTCAAACAGCTCAACAGCATGCTGGCGAAGATTGCCGAGCGCCGCGCCCAGCTGGAGCAGCAGATGCTGGACATCCACCAGATGCAACTGGAACTGGACACCGCCCAGGAGCGCTGCGAACAAGCCCTGGCCGCCACCCTGAACAACAAAGACAACCGCTGAACGCCACAGGAAACCCGCCATGTCCTTGCCCAAACACGTCCGCCTGGTCGAAGTCGGCCCCCGCGACGGCCTGCAGAACGAAGCCCAGCCCATCAGCGTCGCCGACAAGGTACGCCTGGTCAACGACCTCACCGAAGCGGGCCTGGCCTATATAGAAGTGGGCAGTTTCGTGTCACCCAAGTGGGTGCCACAGATGGCCGGCTCTGCCGAGGTATTCGCCGGCATCCAGCAGCGCCCCGGTGTGACGTATGCCGCACTGGCGCCGAACCTGCGCGGGTTCGAGGACGCCCTGGCTGCCGGGGTCAAGGAAGTAGCGGTGTTCGCTGCCGCCTCCGAAGCGTTCTCGCAACGCAACATCAATTGCTCGATCAGCGAAAGCCTCAAGCGCTTCGAACCCATCATGGACGCTGCGCGCAGCCACGGCGTGCGCGTGCGCGGGTATGTGTCATGTGTGCTCGGCTGCCCTTACGAAGGCAAGGTCAGCGCCGAGCAGGTGGCCCCGGTGGCCCGCGCCCTGCACGACATGGGCTGCTACGAGGTCTCGCTGGGTGACACCATTGGCACCGGTACCGCAGGCGACACCCGGCGCCTGTTCGAGGTGGTATCGGCCCAGGTACCGCGCGAGCAGTTGGCCGGACACTTCCATGACACTTACGGCCAGGCCTTGGCCAACGTCTATGCCAGCCTGCTCGAGGGCATCAGCGTATTCGACAGCTCGGTAGCCGGGCTGGGCGGCTGCCCTTACGCCAAGGGTGCTACCGGCAATATCGCCAGTGAAGACGTTGTGTACCTGCTGCAGGGGCTTGGCATTGAAACCGGCATCGACCTGGGCCGGCTGATAGCCGCCGGCCAGCGCATCAGCGGCGTGCTGGGCCGCGACAACGGGTCGCGGGTAGCACGGGCGTGCAGCGCACAATAGGTCACACGGGTGTCACATTGGTGTGGGTGAAGTGTTACCTCCCGCACATTTCACAGCAAAAAATCGGGTAACAGGGAAACAAATCGGCAGAATTTCAGGCGGGGCGGTGTCGACCAAAATTCTTAAATCATTGATTTAAAAGGGATTTTAAAAGTTGGCACGCACCCTGCTATATCTCTGGTACAAGAACAAAAAAAACGCGATACCCAATAAAAACAACAGGTAACGGCTCTGACATAACGAGAACAACACGGCAGAGGCGTAGCAAGCAGATTTTTTTGGAGTCGACACGCTTTTCAGGGGTTCGCCCCGCGGTCTGGCACAGAACAATAAAACTACCTCAAGGTAGCGGCAGCCAGGTTCGGATCAGCAATGATGAAAGCAGGTCAGCGCTCAAAAAAATACGTTTGCTCTTGACCCCGCATGGGGGTCACCCGCAACACCAGGACAAGCCGACAAAAACAACAATAGGCCGGTCCCAATAATAAAAAAAGAGCAGGCAACAACGCTTTGAGGGGAGCTTCGGCTCCCCTCAGTGCTTCCTGCCCTCTTCCTCCTTCTGCTTCTCCTCATCCTGTCCTTCGACCTTCTCCACCAGCAACGGCATCGTGCCCAGTACCAGCAGGGCCAGTACCGTGCTGATCAGCGCCGTGGCTTCGCGCCCCATGCCAGCCGCCGTGCCAATGGCAGCCGTCATCCATAGCCCGGCAGCGGTCGTCAGGCCCTTCACATGGCTGGTGTCCCGGCCGTTACCCTTCAGAATGGTACCCGCACCGAGAAAACCGATACCGGCAACGATGCCCTGGATCACCCGACTGAGTGCCTGTTCATCGGCCCCCGCCATACTGGGCGACAGTACGAACAGGGCGGCCCCCAGCGACACCAGCATGTGGGTACGCACCCCGGCAGACTTACCCTTGTGTTCGCGCTCGAAGCCCAGTACTGCGCCAAGCACAGCAGCCATCAGCAAGCGCACAAGGATTTGCGTCACCTCGCGCTCATCGGTGACATCGGCGAATTCCGCCTGGATTGCTTGCCAGATGATGTCCATCGCAGTTGTTTCCCCTGCTTGAGCTTCATGAATCCGCCCGCCACGTCAGCAGGCCTGCCCTCTGCATGGTTGACCGCCACACGTATTACAAAGTGCCGCTCAGCTTGCTGATGCAGCAACTGGCCCCTGACCGTGGTCCACCCTGTAATTACCCCGGGAGGACCCACCATGCCCATTGAAATCGACGAAACCACCCGCCGCTGCACACTGATCGGCGAAGGCCTGCGCATCGAGGGCGAAGGCCCGGATATCGAAATCATCACCGACGAACAGTTGCGCATGTCGGTGGCCATACTGGCCGGCCAACGCGTGCCCATTACCGAAACCGAGGCCGATGCACTGACCGTGGCGGGTGCGGTGGATAGCCGCAGGCATCTGAAGGCCAGCGCGCCAGGTTCGGTGATATGAGGCCTGGCGGGGTCATGCGGCAAATGTGATATGGTTTTTATCGTAAAATCTGAACCTGTGCTGATAACAGCTTCAGCGCCATAGTGCTCATGCCTGATCGAGGCCTGATGAGCACCGAACCATGAACGATAGAATCCCTTTTACAGAGATCGCCACCGCCCCAGCCAGCATCCAAGCACGACGCACCGACAGCGGCATCCAGACCCGCAGCTTTACCGGGCTTTACCGTAACCTGCGCATCGGCTTTGCCGGCGCCCTGTTCGTGCTGTTCTTCGGCACGGCCTGGCTGAACTGGAACGGCCGCCAAGCCGTACTGTGGGACCTGGGAAACAGCAAGTTCCACATCTTCGGCGCCACCTTCTGGCCACAGGACTTCATCCTGCTGTCGGCGTTGCTGATCATCTGTGCCTTTGGCCTGTTCGCCATCACCGTCTACGCCGGGCGCGTCTGGTGCGGTTACAGTTGCCCACAAAGCACCTGGACCTGGCTATTCATGTGGTGCGAAAAGGTTACCGAGGGGGACCGCAACCAGCGCATCAAGCTGGCCTCGGCGCCCTGGAGCCTGAACAAACTGGCCCGTCGCACGCTCAAGCACAGCCTGTGGTTGGTCATTGGCGTGCTCACGGGGCTGACCTTCGTCGGCTACTTCACCCCGATCCGCCCACTGGCCGCAGAATTGCTCACCTTGCAACTGGGCGGTGTGGCACTGTTCTGGGTGCTGTTCTTCACGGCCGCTACCTACATCAATGCCGGCCTGCTGCGTGAAGCGGTGTGCCTGCACATGTGCCCGTATGCGCGCTTCCAGAGCGTGATGTTCGACAAGGACACCCTGGCGGTCGCTTACGACCCGCGTCGTGGCGAAGCCCGTGGTCCGCGCAAAAAAGGCAGTGATGTCGGTGCCCAGGGACTGGGTGACTGCATCGATTGCACCCTGTGCGTGCAGGTGTGCCCCACCGGCATCGACATCCGTGATGGCTTGCAGATGGCTTGCATCGGCTGTGCCGCGTGCATCGACGCCTGTGACGGGGTAATGGACAAGATGGGTTACGCCCGCGGCCTGATTGGCTACAAGTCCGAGCACAGCCTGCAAGGCGGCACCACCCACTGGCTGCGCCCGCGCCTGTTGGGCTACGCTGCCGCACTGCTGGTCATGATCGGGGCACTGGTGGTGGCCCTGCAGATGCGCCCGATGGTATCGCTGGATGTGATCAAGGACCGCGGCCTGTTCCGCGAAAACGCCCAAGGCCAGATCGAGAACATTTACCTGCTCAAAGTCATCAACAAGACCGAACGTACCCAGCACTATCAATTGCGCCTGCTGGACGCTGACGGTTTCACCCTGCAGGGCAGTAGCGCACTGGTCATCCCAGCTGGCGAAATGAGCGAACTGCCGGTGTCGGTGGCAATGCTCGCGGAGCGCCCGACCAGCAGCTCGCAGACGCTGAGCTTTGAAATCAGCGAGCGTGACGATCCCGCTATCCGCAGCGTGGCGCATAGTCGCTTTGTCGCCCCCATGAACCGCTGATCCCTTACACTCACGCCACCTTGCCTGCCAGGCTTGGACAGAAGGCCAGAATGAAACGCTACGAACGCTTCGCCGATGACATTGCCGAACTGATCCGCTCCGGGGTGCTGGGCCCCGGCCAGCGCGTGCCGTCCGTGCGCTACGCCAGCCAGACCCACGGGGTCAGCCCGTCTACCGTGTTCCAGGCCTATTACCTGCTGGAACGCCGCGGGCTGATCCGCGCCCGGCCGCGCTCCGGGTATTTCGTCAACGCCCACGTTCCGCGTCAGTTCAGCGAGCCGCAGGCGCTGCAGCCGGTGAGCGAGTCTACCGATGTCGACGTCAGCGCCTTGGTATTTTCGATCCTCGACTCGATCAAGGACCCCAACACCATTGCCTTCGGCTCAGCCTTTCCCAGCCCTGAGCTGTTCCCGCTGCAACGCCTGTCGCGCTCACTGGCCAGTGCCAGCCGCAGCATGGACCCGCGCATGGTGGTGACCGATCTGTCCCCCGGCAACCCGCAGCTGCGCCGGCAGATCGCCCTGCGCTACATGGTCGGTGGGCTGATGCTGCCGATGGAAGAGCTGCTGATCACCAACGGCGCACTGGAGGCCCTGAACCTGTGCCTGCAGGCCGTGACCCAGCCGGGCGACCTGGTCGCCATCGAGGCCCCCGCCTTCTATGCCTGCCTGCAGGTGCTGGAGCGGCTCAAGCTCAAGGCCGTGGAAATCCCCGTGCACCCACGCGAGGGCATGGACCTGGGGGTGCTGGCGCAGACCCTGGAAAAGCACCCGGTAAAGGCCGTGTGGTGCATGACCAACTTCCAGAACCCGGTGGGTGCAAGCATGCCGGAGGCCAAGAAACAGGCCTTGGTGGAGTTGCTGGCGCGCCATCAGGTGCCGTTGATCGAAGACGACGTGTACGCCGAGCTGTACTACTCGCAACAGGCGCCCAAACCCGCCAAGGCCTTCGACACCCAGGGCCTGGTCATGCACTGCGGTTCGTTCGCCAAAAGCCTGGCACCGGGCTATCGCATTGGCTGGGTGGCCGCCGGGCGCTTTGCGCAGAAGATCGAGCGGTTGAAACTGATGACCTCCCTTTGTGCCTCCATGCCGGCCCAGGCGGCCATCGCCGATTACCTGCAACACGGCGGGTACGACCGCCACCTGCGCAAGCTGCGCTACGCGCTGGAGGGCCAGCAGGCCAACATGCTGGCAGCCATCGCCCGCCACTTCCCGGCGCAGACACGGGTCAGCCAGCCCTCCGGCGGCTACTTCCTGTGGCTGGAACTGCCCGAGCAGATGGACGCCCTCAAGCTGTTCCACATGGCCCTGGCCCAAGGCATCAGCATCGCCCCTGGACCTATCTTTTCGCCCACCCGACGCTTCGGCAATTGCATCCGCCTGAACTACGGCAGCCCCTGGCATGACGGCGCCGAACAGGCCATGGAAACCCTCGGGCGGATCATTCGTTCGTTCTGATAGCAAGGGGCCCGAGGGGCGACTATAGTTGCCCGATCCGATCATCAGGCCCTCGTCATGTCGCCAGATACGCTTGCGTCCTTTGCCCAGTTGCAGGCGCGTGTCGCAGAACTGGAAGCACGCCTGGCAGAGCGCGAAGATAGCGTCCAGGCGCATGACAAGCTGCTTGGAGAACTGCTCGACAACAGCCCGGCCAACGTGTTTGCTGCCGACCGCAGGATGCGCCTGTTGGCCATCAACCGCACGGCACGCGAAACCTTCGAGCGTTACCGAGGCTTCGTGCCGCAGATTGGCGATTACGTACCCCAGTTCCTGACCGATCAACCCGACATCATGGGCCGCCTGGCCCCGATATGGCCGCGCATACTGGCAGGGGAAGCGTTCATCGACACCGTCACCTTCGGGCTGGACGATGCACCACGCCACTACGAAATTCGCTACCACCCGTGGCTCGATGCTCAGCAGCGAATTCAGGGCGGCTACCTGTTCGCCTATGACATCACGCAGCGCGTGACCGAACAGGAACGCCTGCAGCAGGCCGAAGAAGCACTGCGCCAGGCGCAGAAAATGGAGGCGGTCGGCCAGTTGACCGGCGGGATTGCCCATGATTTCAACAACCTGCTGGCCAGCATCCTTGGCGCCCTGGAACTGGCCGGGCAACGTCTGGTGCAGCAACGCCTGGCGGACACTGCGCAGCTGCTTGAACTCAGCCGGCACAATGCCCAACGCGCCGCAGCCTTGGTGCAGCGCTTGCTGGCATTCTCACGGCAGCAGACGCTGGTCCCGCAACGGGTCGATGTGCAGCAACTGGTGGCCGGTATGCACGACCTGATCAGCAGCTCCACCGGCCCCTATGTCGACTACCGCGACCAGACGCATGCCGGACTCTGGCCTATCCGAATAGACGCACAGCAACTGGAAAACGCGCTGCTCAACCTGTGCATCAACGCCCGTGACGCCATGCCGCTTGGCGGCACCTTGAGCATCGGTTGCGCCAATGTCGAAGTGCAAGGCGCCGAAGCCAGACAGCTGGGCTTGGCCGCTGGCCAGTTTCTGCGTATCCGCGTTGAAGACACCGGCATGGGCATGTCCAAGGAAGTGATGCTGCGCGCCCTTGAGCCCTTCTTCACCACCAAGCCGCTCGGCCAGGGCACTGGCCTTGGGCTGTCCATGGTCTACGGCTTTGTGCGGCAATCCGGTGGCCAGGTGGTCATCGATAGCACGCCTGGCCAGGGTACGGCCATCAGCCTGTATCTCCCCTGCGATGAAAGCATCGCCGCCGCTTCACCCAGCCCCCACGTCGAAGGGCCTGCCCCTGCGGCCTCGCTTCAGCAGCGCGTGTGCAAGGTGATGCTGGTGGAAGACGAGCCGGCCCTGCGCCTGGTCATGCTGGAGGTATTGCTAGACCAGGGCCATGAGGTTCAGGCATTCGAAGATGGCCGCGAGGCATACAAGGCCTTGCAGGAAGCCCCTGCGCCGGACTTGCTGATCACCGATCTCGGCCTGCCAGGGGGTATCGATGGCTACCAACTCGCGGACGCCTGTCGAGGTATTGCACCCCATGCAGCGGTGCTGCTGATTACAGGCCGTGACGCTGCGCACAGTACGGCAAAAGCGCGGCCCGACCGGCGCACCGAACTGCTGGCCAAGCCATTCGATCTTCAAGCACTTGCCCAGGCGCTTGAACGGCTGCTGGGGAGCACCGCCCAGTCGCACTGAGCAGCTATTCGCCTACAGGTGAACACGTTAAAGTCAGGACTTTTCATTGGCCGGACGCAGGCATGCCTTCTCGTGATCTGAACTCACTGCGCCAACAAGTCGAAGACCTCCAGCGACAGAACACACTGCTGGAGCAACGGCTTGCAAGCCACCTGGCGCACGACCAGGACTTCTATCGCTCACTGTTCGACACCATGGACGAAGGCTTCTGCATCATCGAGTTCTTCGATGGCCCCCATGGCCCCCTGAGTGACTACGTGCACGTACTGGCCAACGCAGCCTATGCCAAACACGCCGGCATCCCCAACGTGGTCGGGCAAAAACTGCGCGAGATGGTGCCCGATGAGGCGGATGACTGGGTGGCCCGCTATGGCGCGGTGCTTCGCACCGGCGAACCGCTGCACTTCGAGCAGGAACTGATTGCCACGGGCCACGTGCTGTCGGTGACCACTTTTCGCATAGAACCTGCCGAGAAACGCCAGGTCGCGGTATTGTTCAAGGATGTCACCGAACGCCGGCGTGCAGAGCAGGCTCTGCAGCGCCTGAACGAAGAGCTCGAACTACGGGTGAATGCCGCACTGGCGGAGCGACGCTTGTTTGCCGAGCTGGTCGATCACAGTGTGGTCAACGTGCATGTGATCGACAAGGACCTGCGCTGGCTGGCTGTCAATCGCCAGGCCAGGCATGACTTCCACCTGCTGTACGGGAGGACACCCGAAATCGGCGACTACCTGCCCGGGTTGTTCGAGGATGGCGCCGCCGGCCAGACGCCTGTTCTGCCGATGTGGCAGCGCGCCCTGGCAGGCGAGCAGTTCATCGAGATCGGCACCTTCGGCAGGCCCCCCGCGCTGCGCCATTATGAGTTGCGCTTCAACGCCTTGCGCGACCCCAAAGGCGAGGTACAGGGCGCGTTTCTGTTCGCCTATGACATCAGTGAGCGAGTACAGGAGCAGGAACGCCTGGCCAAGGCCGAAGCGGCGCTGCGCCAGGCACAGAAGATGGAAGCCGTAGGCCAGCTCAGTGGCGGCATAGCCCACGACTTCAACAATTTGCTGGGCGGCATCCTGGGCGCCCAGGAGTTGATGCGGCAACGCCTGGAGCAGTCACGCTTCGACGCCCTGGCGCCCTTGCTGGAGCTGTCCAGCAGCGCGGCGCAGCGGGCCTCTTCGCTGGTGCACCGGCTGCTGGCCTTCTCCCGCCAGCAGACCCTGCAACCCTGCTCCACACAAGTGGCCACCTTGGTGGCCGGCATGGAAGACCTGCTGCGCCGCACCATCGGCCCGGCGATTACCCTGAGCAGCCGCTTTGCCAGCCAGCTGTGGCCGACCTTCATCGACCCTCCCCAACTGGAAAGCGCCTTGCTCAACTTATGCATCAACGCGCGCGATGCCATGCCTGCCGGGGGTGTGATCGAGATCATTGGCGACAACCTGCAGCTTGACGACGAGCAGGCCGTGGCACTGGAACTGCCGGCCAGCGAGTTCGTACGGCTGAGCGTCGTCGACAACGGTAGCGGCATGTCGGCTGAAGTTGTCGAGCGCGCGGTCGAGCCGTTCTTCACCACCAAGCCGATGGGCCAGGGCACCGGCCTGGGTCTGTCCATGACCTATGGCTTCGTGCGCCAGTCGGGTGGGCAATTACGGGTGCTGTCGGTGCCTGGCGAGGGTACCCGCATCGAGCTGCTGTTACCCCGCCACCACGAGCAAGCCCAGGCGCCAATCAGCAAACCTCCGCGCACGCTCTTGCAAAGAAGCAGCGAGACTGCAAAACGCATTCTGTTGGTTGAAGACCAGACGGCCTTGCGCCTGGTGATTGGCGAAGTGTTGGAAGAGCTGGGCTATCGGGTGGACGCCTTCGAGAACGGTCCGTCTGCCCTCACCCACCTGCAAAGCGGCGAACGGCCAGACTTGCTGCTGAGCGATGTCGGCCTGCCTGGCGGCCTGAATGGCCGCCAGGTAGCCGAACGCTGCCGTGAGCGCTACCCGGACCTCAAGGTGCTGTTGATCACCGGTTACGATGAGAGCGCGGCGCTCAGCGACGGCCAACCGCTGCAAGGTACGTTGGTGTTGACCAAGCCGTTCGAACTGGAAGCACTGGCAGAGCGGGTTCGCGAGCTGCTGGAACCTTGACGGGCGCGCTCAGCGCCCGCCGCCCAGGTCGATGAAGCTGCCGGTGGCATAGGAGGCTTTGTCCGAAAGCAACCAGAGGATGGCCTCGGCCACTTCCTCGGGATGCCCTCCTCGGCCCATGGGCAAGCCAGATTCAAGCTTGCTGACGCGGTCCGGGTCACCCGAAAGCGCATGGAAACCGGTATGGATATAGCCTGGTCGTACGCCATTGACGCGTACGCCCTCGCCTGCCACTTCTTTGGCCAGGCCGATGGTGAAGGTGTCGAGCGCGCCCTTGGAGGCGGCATAGTCGACATACTCGTTGGGCGAACCCAGGCGTGCGGCGACCGATGATACGTTGACGATGGCCCCGCCTTGCCCGCCATGCCGGCGCGCCATGCGCAGCAGGGCGTGCTTGGCGCAGAGCATGGGGCCGACGACGTTGGTCTTCATGACGTTCAGCAGACGGAACTCGGACATGTCCTCGACCCTGCTCTGCTGGCCGATGGTGCCGGCGTTGTTGACCAGTGCGGTGATCGGGCCTAGTTCATCGTCGACGCGCAGGAACAGCTGGATGATTTCATCCTCGACGCTGACGTCGGCGCGCACCGCGATGGCCTCGGCGCCCAGGGCGCGGACCTGGCTGAGGATGGCTTCGGCGGCTTGGTCATCGGCGTGATAGTTGATGCAGATGCGGTAGCCCTGGCGGGCGGCCAACAGCGCAGTGGCGGCGCCGATGCCGCGGCTGCCGCCGGTGATGACAATGACGTTCTCCATGGGTTTGCCAATGGTTTGGGGAAGGGAGCATCGACAATAGGCGAAATGGCGCTGCGTTGGAATGACGAAGATCAGCACAGCCAACCCTCTGCTGTTGATGTGGCTGTTGATCTGGCTGTTGATCTGGCTTTTGATCTTGAT
>NZ_JBICMC010000008.1:0-17475 GCF_043106005.1 Pseudomonas sp. GLN_2
ACACAGTGGCTAGCTTTGCCTCGCTACCGCGTTGGAGTGGTGCGCATTATAGGGAGGCCATCGAGAAGGTCAACCTTTAATTTCAATGATTTGAAATATTTCTGGCAAAGCCACTTGAGGGCTACCACCCACCCCACCAATTGCGCACTATATTGCTCACCACCTCCCTCGCCAAAGGATTGCCGCACCTAAATGAACACCCAGCCCCGCAGCCTGGCCGCCACCCTCTTCCCGATCGGCCTACTGCTTATCGCCATGGCATCGATTCAGTCCGGCGCCTCTCTGGCCAAAAGCATGTTCCCCATCATCGGCGCACAAGGCACCACCACCCTGCGCCTGATCTTCGCCAGCATCATCATGCTGCTTATATTGCGCCCGTGGCGGGTACGCATGACCGCCAACACGTTGCGCAACGTGGTCATCTACGGCATGGCACTGGGCGGCATGAACTTCCTCTTCTATATGGCCCTGCAAACGGTACCCATCGGTATCGCCGTGGCCCTGGAATTCACCGGCCCGTTGGCCGTGGCAATCTTCTCCTCGCGCCGACCGATCGATTTCCTGTGGATTGCCCTCGCCATCGCTGGGCTGCTGCTGTTGCTGCCAGCAGGTCACAGCGGCCAGGCACTCGACCCAGTGGGCGCCGCCTATGCGCTGGGGGCGGGTGTGTGCTGGGCGCTGTACATCCTGTTCGGACAACGTGCAGGGGCCGAACACGGCATCCAGAGCGCAGCCCTGGGGGTGGTAGTCGCGGCCCTGTTCGTCGCCCCCATCGGTATCGCCCACGCCGGTAGCGCTCTGCTCACACCTGCCGTAATCCCCATGGCGTTGGCCGTTGCAATACTGTCCACCGCCCTGCCATACAGCCTGGAAATGGTTGCCCTCACGCGAATCCCGGCGCGCACGTTCGGCACCCTGATGAGCATCGAACCGGCATTTGGGGCATTGTCCGGCCTGCTTTTCCTCGGCGAGGTGCTGACGCTTACTCAATGGCTGGCGATTCTGGCAATCATTACCGCCTCGGTCGGCACCACCCTGTCCATGCGCAAGGCACCCAGCCCGGCCATCGCAGCAGACTGATATGAGAAATATTTTCATTTGAGAAAGGATTAGTGATTGTAGCAGCCCGCCTCGCTGATTAAGCTGTCACAGAATCATCATCTTTACGCTATCTACTGGGCCGAACACGGACGCTGGGGGAAGGTTCAGGAAGAACCGAAGCGACAACGACAGGGTCGTGACAACTGATTTGCCCTGCATTTAAGGACAGGAATGAAACAAATTTTTCTCATCCTGGCCATCTTGGCTATTGCTGGATGTGCCGCCACAGCCAAGACCGAGGTCAAACGGGGCAAGAAGGGCCTGCATATCAATTGCTCCGGCCTTTCCTCCTCGTGGGACAATTGCTACAGCAAGGCCGCAAGTTCCTGCAGCACGCGTGGCTACCGGGTTGTTGCGCGCTCGGGCGATAGCGATGAAGAAGCCGGTGACTACTTGTTCGGCATCAACCCGGCGGGTTACACCAGCCGTAGCATGATCGTCATCTGTAAATAGAGAAAAGGGCAGCTCGTAAACTGCCCTTTTTCATCTGCGTTACAGCGGTTCAGTACGCATCTCCAGCCAGGCTAGCGCATCCCCTTGGAGCAAGGGCGCCAGGCGCTCACGTACGCAGGCGTGGTAGCCGTTCAGCCACTCCACCTCCTCCTTGGTCAGCAACTCGGGCAACAGACAGCGGGTGTCGATAGGGCACAGCGTCAAGGTCTCGAATTGCAGGAAGTCACCAAAGGCACTCTTCCCCGCTTCGCGGTTGACCACCAGGTTCTCGATGCGAACGCCCCACTGCCCCGGGCGGTACGTCCCCGGCTCGATCGAGCTGATCATGCCCACTTGCATCGCCGTCTGCGGTGCAGGTGCCGCCTGATAGGCGATTACTTGAGGCCCCTCGTGCACGTTCATGAAGTAGCCCACCCCGTGGCCGGTACCATGGCCATAGTCGACCTGGTCAGCCCAGATCGGCGCCCGGGCAATGGCGTCGAGCAACGGCGACAGTACCCCTCGCGGGAACGTGGCACGCGACAGGGCAATCATGCCCTTGAGTACACGGGTGCAGTCCTGCTTCTGTGCCTGGCTGGGGTTACCGACCGGCACCATGCGGGTGATGTCGGTAGTGCCGCCCAGGTATTGACCGCCCGAGTCGATCAGCAACAAGCCATTACCCTCGATGAGCGCATGCGACTGCTCGGTGGCACGGTAGTGTGGCATCGCGCCATTGCCATTGAAGGCGGCAATGGTAGAAAAGCTCAGTGACACGAAATCAGGGCGTCGAGCACGCGCGGCACTCAATTGCTCGTCAACCGTCAGCTCCGTAATGACCTCCCGGCCGAGGTTCGCCTCGAACCAGGCGAAAAACTCGCACAAGGCTGCGCCGTCCTGCTCCATGACCTGGCGAATATGCACCAGGTCGTCGTCACCCTTGCAGGACTTGCTCAGCGTGGTGGGGTTGAGCCCCTCGACAACCACCACCTCTGCCGCCAGGTTGTCCAGCAGGCCGCAGGTGACCCGGGCCGGGTCCACCAGCAGCCGCGCCCCCGCAGGAATGGTGCCAAGCGCCTTGCCTGCTTCGCTGTAGTCGCGCACCTCGATGCCATCGACCTCCAGCACATGACGCAGGTGCGCGTCCACCTTGTCCTGGCCCACGAACAGGATGGCCTGCTGCTGATTGATCAGGGCAAAGGCCAGGAAAACCGGATTGTAAGAGACATCGCTGCCGCGCAGGTTGAACAGCCAGGCAATGTCATCCAGGGTAGCGATGAAGTGCCAGTCGGCCCCCTTGGCCAGGATGCCCTGGCGCAATTGCGCGAGCTTTTCCGCCCGGCTCACCGTGGCGTGTGGCGGCAGGTGCTGGTACACCGGGTTACCTGGCAGCGCCGGGCGCCCGTCCCAGACCTGACCCAGCAGGTCCATGTCAGTCACCAACTGCGCTCCACGCGCCTTCAGCCGCTCGGCCAGCTGGCGCGCCGAAGCCAGGGCCATGACCGCACCATCCACTGCCACGCGACCGTTGGGCTCGACGTTTTCGCCCAACCATTCCAACGCTCCGGGTTTGCCCGGCAACAGTTTCATCAGTTCGATGCCGCTGCCCTCCAGCTCCCGAGCTGCCTGCTCCCAGTAGCGGCTGTCGACCCACAGCCCGGCAAACCCAGGCGTCACCACCAGCGTACCGACCGAGCCCTGGAACCCCGAAAGCCACTGGCGCCCCTGCCAGTAACCGGGCAGGTATTCGGAAAGATGGGGGTCGGCCGAGGGTACCAGCAAGGCATCGATGCCCGCTGCCGCCATGGCTTGGCGCACGTGCACCAGTCGCTGCGGCACGCTTTGCTCAAGGGTGGTCTGGACGTTCATGCGCTCTCCTGCGGCTTCATAACGGTTGATCCAATAGGCCGATAATGGAACAGCCGCCAGAGCGCTGCAATCGCGACGACCAAGATACGGCATGCCTTGCCCACCACGCCCTGTGCCAATAGGACACTTCCTACAAGAGGACCAGACCACCGATCAAGTTTCCCTGAACTTCCCCAGGACACCGGCTTCACACACAGTACATTCATTGCACACAGGCAAATGACCATGCCCAGTGCCATCGAACCGAAAGCCGGCGTGGTGTTGCTTGACACCCGCGACCACACGCCCGAACACGAGCACGGCGTTCATCTCAAGCTTGCCGAAGGCCTGGCACGTTTACTGGGCTGCCCACTTATACAGCCCATGCGGCCGCCAGATGCTGCCGATGCCTACTATTATCTGCCAACCGAGACCCTGATCGACCCCAGGCGATATGCCGCCTTGGGTATTCGCAGCGAACAGGACCTGTTTGGCGGCATGGTGCCGCACCCCTACATGGCAACCAAGGCGATCTCTCACCCGTTACCCGCCGAGGCCAGCTTCCCGCCGGGCTGGACCGACGACTTTGCCCGACAGGCCAGCGATGCCCTGCTGCGCGGCTACACCGTGTTCAGCAAAGCCGACGCTCGCACTGCCGCACAGTTGCTGCTGCTCGACGGCCCGCTGAGGGTCAAACCGGTACTGGCTTGCGCAGGACGTGGGCAACAGGTCATCACCACTGCAGACGCCCTGGAGCCTCTGCTGGCCGGTATGGATGACCAAACGTTGGCGCTGTGGGGCCTGGTGCTCGAAGAAGACCTGAGCCAGGTGCAAACCTTCAGCGTCGGCCAGGTGCGCGTCGCCGGCTTGACCTGCAGCTACTATGGCACCCAGCAACTGACACGTGACCATCAGGGCACCGAGGTCTACGGCGGTTCTGACCTGGTGGTGGTACGTGGCGACTATCAGGCGTTGCTTCAGCTCCCACTGGAAGACCACCTGCGCCTTGCCATCAACCAGGCCATGGTTTACGAACAAGCCGCCGAGCAACACTTCCCGGGCTTTGTCGCCTCTCGTCGCAACTATGACATCGCCCGCGGCATCAGCCCTTCGGGCCACCTGTGCAGCGGGGTGCTCGAACAATCCTGGCGCCTGGGTGGTGCCAGCAGTGCCGAACTGTTGGCCCTGCAGGCATTTGCCGATGACCCCGCATTGCAACGGGTGCGTGCCTCCACCCACGAAGTATTCGGCAACCCCGACCTGCCCACTGACGCCACCCTCTTTTACCAAGGAAACGACAGTGAACTCGGACAACTCAGTAAATTTGCGCGGATTCGCGAACATGGCCATTCAGAGTGAAACCGTTGAACTGCAGGTCGAGAATGACCGCATCGCCGGCACCTTGGTCAGCCCGGGCACCAAAATGCCGGGCATTCTCTTCGTACACGGCTGGGGCGGCAGCCAGCAACGTGACCTGGCCCGCGCCCGGCATATCACCGGATTGGGATGCGTGTGCATGACCTTCGACCTGCGCGGTCACGAAAAGACCGAAAGCCAACGCCTCACGGTCACCCGTGAACAAAACCTGCAGGACTTGCTGGTGGCTTACGATCGACTGGTCAGCCACCCGGCTGTCGACAGCAGCGCCATCGCCATTATCGGCAGCAGCTATGGCGGTTACCTGGCGACTCTGCTGACCCGCGAACGGCCGGTCAGATGGCTGGCCCTGCGGGTACCTGCCATGTACTGGGATGACGAATGGGGCACCCCGAAGCAAACCCTTGACCGTCAACGCCTGAATGCCTATCGCCAACGCCACCTGGGCCCGGCCGACAACCGCGCGCTGGCCGCGTGCGCCGAATTCGGCGGGGATGTGCTGCTGGTGGAGTCAGAGCAGGATGACTACGTGCCGCACAGTACCTTGATGAACTACCGCTCGGCGTTCGTCAACGCCCACTCGCTCACCCATCGCATCGTCGACGGCGCCGACCACGCACTGTCCAGCGAAGAGAGCCAGAAAGCGTACAGCTCGCTCCTGGCGGCATGGATCAGCGAAATGGTCATAGGTGCCCGCCTGGATCGCTACCCGCACTACGCACCTTGGTATGCCTGAGGACCGCCCACCTGGCAATGCAGGACGCCATCGTCGCCGCGCACCAGGCTGCGCAGGGCCTGGTAGGCGGCGAAGTTGACGCCGCGTGCCTGATGCTGGCCCAGCAGGTCAAGAAAGGATTCTTCGATGAAGTGCACGGCCGCCGCCGCCCAGGCCTGGCGTGACTGCCATTGCAAGTACTGCAACACCCGGCTGCCATCGTCGCTGGCCTGGATGCTCACACCCTGCAGCCCTTCGCAACGCGCAGCCAACGCTTCACTACGGGCCACCAGGGCCTGAGCCAACGCTTGCTGGCACATACTGGGCACTTCGTATTCGATCATCTGGGTAAACCACAAGGCATGAGGTGATGCCAACATCGACAGTCTCCTGGCTACGTACGCATGCAGCGCGATGCCGAGCAGGGTAAAACCTCAAGCAAAGTCAAGGTCAAGTGGTTTCTATAGACCCTGGCCGGATACCGCAAACCGCCGCCGATAGTCACTCGGGGTAAGGCCGGTGACACGCTGGAATACCTTGCGAAACGCGCCCGGATCCTGATAGCCGACACCCCACGCGATCTGTTCAACGTTGCGCCGGGTAAACTCCAGCAAGCGGCATGCACGCCCCACCCTCACCTGCTGGCAATACTCGGTCGGGCGCAGCCCGGTAGCGGCACGAAAGCGCCGCAAGAAAGTGCGCGCCTCCAGCCCCGCGCAGGCCGCCATCGTGGCCAGGTCAGCATCCTGCCCGCCATTGCCCTGCAACCAGTGCTGCACCTTCAACACGGCCTCGTCGCCGTGGTCCAGGCGCGGGTTGAACACAGCGCCGGGCAGCGGCGCCGCGACCGGATCGACGGCCAGATAGCGAGCGGTCTCCTGAGCCACCGTCGCCCCCAAAAAGCGCTCCAGCAAGCGCAAGCCGAGGTCCGTCCAGGCCATCAACCCTGCCGAGGTCACGATGTCGCCGTCATCCAGCAACGGCTGCTGGGCCTCTACCCGCACCCTGGGGAAGCGCTGGGCAAGCGCCTGCACATAATTCCAGTGCGTGCAGGCCGGGCGCCCGTCGAGCAAACCGCTGGCGGCGATGAAAAATACACCGATGCATACCGACGCCAGCACCGTACCACGCGCGTGCAGCAGGCACAGCGGCGCGCGATGACGTTCGAGCAACTCGGCTTGCGGAGCTGACTCCAGGCTTGGCGGAATGATCAGGACGCGCAGGCCCGGCACGGTGACAGCTGAGTTATCCGGCGCAGGCGACAACTGCCCCGTCTCATCTGCCTGCCAGCAACTGACGCGAATGTGCGGCAGCTCGACGGCCCCCAGTTCGGCCGCAACCCGGTTGGCCACCAGGAACAGGTCGGCCAGGCCATGCACAGCGGCGCGCTGCACGCCGGGGTATAGCAGCAAGCCGATATCCAGGTTAGCGCCGGTGTCAGTTTTTGCCCGCATAGTGTCGTTCGCGCCAATCCTCAGGTGAGTGAACACAGCCTATAACTAACGTCTCTCGACGACTACTGCCACAGGAGGCAGCATGAGCAAGCAGGCACTGATCATCATCGACATCCAGAACGACTACTTCCCGGGCGGCAAGTGGTCCCTCGATGGCGCCGACCAGGCGGCCGACAACGCCGCCCGCCTGCTGGCAGCCGCACGCCAGCGCGGCGACCTGGTGGTCCATGTGCGGCATGAGTTCGACACTGCCGATGCACCCTTCTTTGCCCCCGGCTCGGAGGGTGCGGCCATCCACGCCAAGGTCGAGCCATTGCCGAGCGAGCCGGTGGTGCTCAAGCACAAGGTCAACGCCTTCCTCGGTACCGATCTAGAGCACACACTGGACCGGCATGGCGTCGAGGCGCTGACCATCGTCGGCAGCATGAGCCACATGTGCATTGACGCCGCCACCCGGGCTGCAGCCGACCTGGGCTATCAAGTGACTGTGGCGCACGATGCCTGCGCAACCCTGCCCCTGGCGTTCGACGGCAAGCAGGTGCCGGCGGCTCATGTGCACGATTCGGCGATGGCGGCGTTGGCGTTTGCCTATGCCAATGTGGTGAAGACCGACGAGCTGCTGAAAAGCTGATCGGCTTGAGACCTTTGGGGCTGCACAGCAGCCCCAAAGCCTGCAGCCTCAAATCGCCACATTGCGCACAAACCGAACAGCCACCACGCCATCGTTACGGTAGGCATACCGGCAGTTGCTGGGGAACACATGGAACTGCCCCACCTGCAAGCGATGCTCGACCTCTTCGATGATCAGCGTCAGCTGCCCATCGACCACATAAATCTGCTCGCTCCAGCCTTCGGCATCGGCCTCACTGTGATAGCACTCCCCCGGTGCCAAGGTCCATTCCCAAAGTTCCACCTCGCGCCTTGCCGGGCTGGTGCCCAGCAACACCGCTCGGCTCTGCGGGTGTTCGCCAGCCCACGCCAGCTCTTCAATGCGCCCGGGGTCGCGCAGGTCTGGCGCCTGGATCAGGGTACTGAAAGCCACGCCCAAGGCTTCGGCAATCAGGTCCAATGTGGTCAGGCTGACATTCTTCTCGCCCGCCTCGATCGCGACCAGCATGCGCCGGCTGACCCCTGAACGCTCGGCCAGCGCCGCCTGACTCAAGCCGGCGGCGTTGCGCAGACTGCGCACATTGAGGCTGACATGTTGCAGCACCGATGCCCGGTGCGAAGAATCCTTGTGCACTATATTGCTCACTGGTCAAGATTGCGCAGTATACTGCCCACTTTTGCGGCGATTGTGCGCCGCCCTTTCCGAGTGTGCAAGACCATGAATCAGCCCAGCAGCAAGCCTACCCCTGCCGTCACCTTCCGCCTGAGCAAGGCCGAACTGGTGCTGGTATTCATCACCATGTTGTGGGGCGGCACGTTCCTGTTGGTGCATAACGTAATGACCGTCAGCGGCCCGATGTTCTTCGTCGGCCTGCGTTTTGCGGCAGCCGCGCTGTTCGTTGGTGTGGTCTCGGCGCGAGCGCTGCCCGGCCTGACCTTCACCGAACTGAAGGCCGGCATGCTGATCGGCGTGTCGATCATGCTCGGCTATGGCCTGCAGACCATGGGCCTGCAAACCATCAGCAGCAGCCAGTCAGCGTTCATCACTGCGCTGTACGTCCCGTTCGTGCCGCTGCTGCAGTGGCTGGTGCTGGGGCGGCGGCCTGGCCTGATGCCCAGCATGGGTATCTGCCTGGCATTCATCGGCCTGATGCTGCTGGCCGGGCCGGAAGGCGGCAGCCTGCGTTTCAGCGAGGGCGAACTGGTCACCCTGATCAGCGCCGTGGCCATCGCCGGTGAAATCATTCTGATCAGCCGCTACGCCGGTCAGGTCGATGTGCGCCGGGTTACGGTGGTGCAACTTGCGACCGCATCGCTGCTGGCGTTTCTCATGATCGTGCCGACCCAGGAGCGCCTCCCCGACTTCTCCTGGCTGTTGCTTGCCAGCGCAGTGGGCCTTGGCGCAATGAGTGCGGTCATCCAAGTGGCAATGAACTGGGCACAGAAGTCGGTCTCGCCTACCCGCGCCACACTCATCTATGCCGGTGAACCGGTGTGGGCCGGCATCGTCGGGCGTCTGGCTGGCGAGCGCCTGCCTGGCGTGGCGCTGCTCGGCGGCCTGCTGATCGTGGTTGCCGTGGTAGTCAGTGAACTCAAGGTGCGGCGCCCTCGCGAAACCGTCGAAACACGCGATGTGCAGAACCCAGGCGAACGCCAGGCGGGGCTGTAAAACAGCCAGCAGCGGCTATTCTTTGTAAAAAACTGTTATAAAAAAACCGCTTGTCACAGCCGGTTTGTAGGATTCTGCGACAGCTTGCGTGTTGGTGATAAACACCTCGGCACGTATGATTCTTTGCAAACTTCTCCAGAATAGGCCGCTATGTCCTTGATAGTGCTATTGCTTCTGCCGTTCGTGGGCAGTTGCCTGGCAGCTGTGCTGCCGCACAACGCACGTAACGCCGAGTCCATTCTTGCCGGGCTCGTAGCCCTGGTCGGCACCGTCCAGGTAGCACTTCTGTACCCTCAGATTGCCCATGGTGGCGTCATTCGCGAAGAGTTCCTGTGGTTACCCAGCCTGGGGCTGAACCTGGTGTTGCGCATGGACGGCTTTGCCTGGCTGTTCTCGTTGCTGGTACTGGGCATTGGCACGCTGGTATCGCTGTATGCGCGCTACTACATGTCACCGCAAGACCCGGTACCACGCTTCTTCGCGTTCTTCCTGGCCTTCATGGGCGCCATGCTCGGCCTGGTCATCTCCGGCAACCTGATCCAACTGGTGTTCTTCTGGGAACTGACCAGCCTGTTCTCCTTCCTGCTGATCGGCTACTGGCACCACCGCGCCGACGCCCGTCGCGGCGCCTACATGGCGCTGATGGTAACCGGTGCAGGCGGCTTGTGCCTGCTGGTAGGGGCCCTGCTGCTCGGCCATGTGGTCGGCAGCTATGACCTGGACAAGGTCCTGGCTGCCGGGCATACCATCCGCCAGCATGCGCTTTACCCGGTGCTGCTGCCCCTGATACTCATCGGCGCCCTGACCAAGAGCGCACAGTTTCCCTTCCAGTTCTGGCTGCCCCACGCCATGGCAGCGCCCACACCGGTGTCGGCCTATTTGCACTCGGCCACCATGGTCAAGGCCGGGGTGTTCCTGCTGGCACGCCTGTGGCCGGTACTTTCCGGTAGCGAGGAGTGGTTCTGGATCGTCGGCGGTGCCGGCGCCCTCACCCTGCTGCTCGGCGCTTTCGCCGCCATGTTCCAAAATGACCTCAAGGGCCTGCTGGCCTACTCGACCATCAGCCACTTGGGCCTGATTACCCTGCTGCTGGGCCTTAACAGCCCGCTGGCTGCCGTCGCCGCGGTATTCCACATTCTCAACCATGCCACCTTCAAGGCCTCGCTGTTCATGGCCGCCGGCATCATCGACCACGAGAGCGGCACCCGTGACATTCGCCGCCTCAGCGGCCTGATCCGCCTGGTGCCCTACACCGCGACCCTGGCCATGGTCGCCAGCGCCTCGATGGCCGGCGTGCCGCTGATGAACGGCTTCCTGTCGAAGGAAATGTTCTTCGCCGAAACGGTATTCATCAGCTCCACCGCCTGGGTCGAGGCCACGCTGCCGGTAATCGCCACCCTGGCCGGCACCTTCAGCGTGGCGTATGCCCTGCGCTTTACCGTCGATGTATTCTTCGGCCCGACGGCCCAGGACCTGCCCCATACCCCGCACGAGCCGCCACGCTGGATGCGTGCTCCGGTGGAGCTGCTGGTGCTCACGTGCCTGGTCGTGGGCATCTTCCCCACCCAGTCGGTCGGCCCCCTGTTGGCCGCTGCGGCCCTGCCGGTGGTTGGCGGCACCCTGCCGGAATACAGCCTGGCCATCTGGCATGGCTGGAACGCGCCGATGATCATGAGCCTGGTCGCCATGAGCGGCGGCATCGTCCTGTACCTGTTGCTGCGTAAACAACTGCGCCTGGGTCGCTTCCCCTACCCGCCCGTGATCGAGCGCTTCAATGGCAAGCGATTGTTCGAGCACGGCCAGGTTCACCTGATGTTGCTGGCGCGTCGCATCGAACGCCTGTTCACCACCCGGCGGCTGCAGTCGCAGCTGTTCATGCTGGTATTCGCCGCGTTCCTCGCGGGCCTCACGCCGATGCTCAATAGCGGCCTGAGCTGGGGTGATCGCCCGAAGATTCCGGGTTCCGGTGTATTCGTCGCCCTGTGGCTGATCGCCATTGCCTGCGCCATCGGCGCCGCCTACCAGGCCAAGTACCACCGCCTGGCGGCACTGATCATGGTCAGCGTCTGCGGCCTGATGACCTGCATCACCTTCGTCTGGTTCTCTGCGCCCGACCTGGCACTGACCCAGTTGGTGGTGGAAGTGGTCACCACCGTTCTGATCCTGCTCGGCCTGCGCTGGCTGCCACGGCGTATCGAAGGCGTGTCGCCGCTGCCGGGTAGCCTGGAGCGCGCGCGCCTGCGCCGCCTGCGCGACTTGCTGCTGGCCGTGCTGGTGGGTGGCGGCATGGCCGTGCTGTCGTACGCCATGCTGACCCGACCGACGCCCAACGACATTTCCTCGTTCTATTTGAGCCGTGCATTGCCTCAGGGCGGCGGCACCAATGTGGTCAATGTCATGCTGGTCGACTTCCGCGGCTTCGATACCCTCGGTGAAATTACCGTGTTGGTGGCTGTGGCACTGACGGTGTTCGCCCTGCTACGGCGCTTCCGTCCTCCGAAAGAGAGCATGCAGCTGCCGGCGCAACAACGCCAGCTGGCGCCGGACGTAGTCACCGACCTGATCAACCCGCGGCATGCCACCGATACCGCGCTGGGCTTCATGATGGTGCCGGCAGCGCTGGTGCGCCTGCTGCTGCCGATCGCCTTGCTGGTGTCGATGTACCTGTTCATGCGCGGGCACAACCAGCCCGGTGGCGGGTTTGTCGCTGGCTTGGTCATGTCGGTGGCGTTCATCCTCCAGTACATGGTGGCCGGCACCCAGTGGGTCGAGGCGCAGATGAGCCTGCGGCCGCTGCGCTGGATGGGTACCGGGCTGCTGTGCGCGACCCTGACCGGCGTCGGCGCCATGCTGCTGGGTTACCCGTTCCTCACCACCCATACCGCCCACTTGCACCTGCCGTTGCTGGGTGATGTGCACGTGGCCAGCGCGCTGTTCTTCGATATTGGCGTATACACCGTCGTGGTCGGCTCGACCCTGCTGATCCTCACGGCCCTGGCGCACCAGTCGGTGCGCGCCTACCGCCCGGGCAACCCGGCAAAAACCAGCCAAGCAGGAGCCGCCTGATGGAAGAAGTGATTGCAGTCGCCATCGGCGTGCTGGCTGCCTCCGGAGTGTGGCTGATCCTGCGCCCGCGTACCTACCAGGTGATCATGGGCCTGTGCCTGCTTTCTTACGGGGTCAACCTGTTCATCTTCAGCATGGGCAGCCTGTTCATCGGCAAGGAGCCAATCATCAAGGATGGTGTTACCCAGGACCTGTTGCATTACACCGACCCGCTGCCACAGGCACTGGTGCTCACCGCCATCGTCATCAGTTTCGCCATGACCGCGCTGTTCCTGGTGGTGCTGCTGGCCTCGCGCGGCCTGACCGGTACCGACCACGTGGACGGCCGGGAGCGTGACGAATGAGTGATATCAGTCAACTGATTGTCGCCCCCATCCTGCTGCCGCTGATTACGGCGGCGATGATGTTGCTGCTGGGTGAAAAGCACAGGCACATCAAGGCCAGGCTGAACCTGCTGTCTACCTTCTCCGGCCTGGTGATCGCGGTCTGTCTGCTGCTGTGGGTGCGCACCCAGGGCCAGGCAGCGTCGATCGGCGTGTACCTGCCGGGCAACTGGCCAGCGCCGTTTGGCATCGTGCTGGTGGTGGACCACCTGTCCGCGCTCTTGCTGACCCTGACCGGGGTCATCGGTTTCAGCGCGCTGCTATTTGCCCGTGCCCGCTGGGACGGTGCAGGGGCCAGCTTCCATGCGCTGTTCCAGATCCAGCTGATGGGGCTGTACGGCGCCTTCCTCACCGCCGACCTGTTCAACCTGTTCGTCTTCTTCGAAGTGCTGCTGGCCGCCTCCTATGGCCTGCTGCTGCATGGTTCGGGGCGTGCGCGGGTGCGCGCCGGCCTGCACTACATCGCTATCAACCTGTTCGCCTCGTCGCTGTTCCTGATCGGCGCAGCGATGCTGTATGGCGTGACCGGCACCCTGAACATGGCGGACCTGGCGCTGAAGATTCCACTGGTACCGGAGGCCGACCGTGGCCTGCTGCATGCCGGCGCGGCAATCCTGGCCATGGCCTTCCTGGTCAAGGCCGGTATCTGGCCGCTGAACTTCTGGCTGGTGCCAGCTTACGCGTCTGCCAGCGCGCCGGTGGCTGCACTGTTCGCCATCATGACCAAAGTCGGCCTGTACGCCGTGCTGCGCCTATGGACGCTGCTGTTCTCCGAACAGGCCGGGGCCTCGGCACATTTCGGCGGCGAATGGCTGGTTTACGGCGGCCTGGTTACCCTGGCGGTGGCAGCGGTATCAATTCTGGCGGCACAGCGCCTGGAGCGTATGGCGGCACTCAGTATCCTGGTCTCGGCCGGCACGCTGCTGGGTGCGGTGGGTTTTGCCCAGGCGGCTCTGACCGGCGCGGCGCTGTTCTATCTGGTCAACTCGACCCTTGCGCTGTGCGCACTGTTCCTGCTCGCCGAACTGGTCGAACGCTCGCGCTCGGCCAATGAAGCGCCGCTGGACGAAGAAGAAGACGCCATGCCGCCGCCACTGGAATCACTGCACCCGCCCAAGGGCATCAACCTCGACGATGAACAGCAGGTGGTAATCGGCCAGATCATCCCGTGGACCATGGCCTTCCTCGGCCTCAGCTTCATCGCCTGTGCACTACTGATCATCGGCATGCCGCCGCTGTCGGGCTTTGTCGGCAAGCTCAACCTGATCAGTGCGCTGTTCAATCCACTGGGCCTCGGCGTACCGGCCGAGCAGCCCCTGAGTGCCGCCGGCTGGGGCCTGGTGGCGTTGCTGATCCTATCCGGCATGGCCTCGCTGATCGCCTTCGGCCGCGTCGGCATCCAGCGTTTCTGGAAGCCCGAAGAGCGTCCGTCCCCGGTCCTGCGGCGCTATGAATGCCTGCCCATTGTCATCCTGCTCGGCCTGTGCCTCATCCTCAGCCTCAAGGCCGAGCCGTTGCTGCGCTACACCCAGGACACTGCCGCCAGCCTGCAGGCCCCCGATGCCTATATCGACGCTGTGATGGCCGCCCGGCCGATTCCTGGCCCCACCTCGCGCGACGCACAGGTGCAGCCATGAACCGACTGTTCCCCGCCCCACTGCTATCGGTCTCGCTGTTCGGCCTGTGGCTGCTGCTGAACCTCTCGGTCAGCCCTGGCAACCTGCTGCTGGGCGCCGCACTTGGCATACTGGCGCCACTGTTGATGGCGCCCCTGCGCCCGCAGCATGCACACGTACGGCGCCCCCTGGTCATCGCCCGCCTGATCGTCCGGGTCGGCATCGATGTGATCAGCTCCAACCTGCTGGTGGCCCGTGGTGTGCTGCGGGCCGGCAAGCAGCCGCCACGCTCTGCGTTCGTTCATATACCACTGGCACTGCGTGACCCCCACGGGCTGGCAGCGCTGTCGATGATCACCACGGTGGTGCCTGGCACAGTCTGGTCCGAACTGGCACTGGACCGCAGTGTGCTGTTGCTGCATGTGTTTGAGCTGGACGATGAAGCGGCCTTCATACAGCACTTCAAGGACACCTACGAACGCCCGCTTATGGAGATTTTCCAATGACAGGCCTGCTCGCCAATGCCGTCCTCGCCAGCCTGTTCATCTTCGCCCTGGCCATGAGCCTGGCGCTGATCCGGCTGTTCCGTGGCCCGTCCGCCCAAGACCGCGTGCTGGCCCTGGACTACCTGTACATCCTGGCGATGCTCACCATGCTGGTGCTGGGCATCCGTTATGCCAGTGACACCTACTTCGAAGGTGCCCTGCTGATTGCACTGTTTGGTTTCGTCGGCTCGTTTGCCTTGGCCAAGTTTCTGCTGCGCGGTGAGGTGATCGAATGAGCGAAGCCCTGGTACTGCCCTTCTGGCTGGAGCTGGTCACCGCCGCGCTACTGCTCACCGGCAGCCTGTTCGCGCTGGTCGGTGCTATAGGCCTGGTACGCCTGAAAGACTACTTCCAGCGCATGCACCCGCCAGCGCTGGCCTCGACCCTTGGCGCCTGGTGCGTTGCGCTGGCCTCGATCATCTACTTTTCGTGGCTCAAGGGCACCCCTGTGCTACACGCGTGGCTGATTCCGATCCTGCTGTCGATCACCGTGCCGATAACCACGCTGTTGCTGGCGCGGGCGGCGCTGTTTCGCAAACGCATGTCGAAAGAGCCGGTGCCTGAAGAGGTCAGCAGCGGCCGAGACCGTGGCAATTGAAGGTCTGCCGTCTCAATCTTGGCTGAGGCGCTGCAACTCGCGCCGGACCATGGCGGCATATGGCGGCGGGCTGAGGCGATAGAGCTCAGCCGCTACCCAAGTCAACCAGGCGCCTTGCAGCTTCTCACGCCCGGCCAGCAAACGCTCTGCCTCAGCCACGGCATCTGCCTGGTGCTGCCGATGAAACTCGGCCCGCGAGGCTGGTGCGTCGTCACTGTCGGTCATTCGCTGGCCTTGAAGGTGGTCAGTTCACCCTTGCGCCATTTGGCGACTTTGCCAGTCACTGCTTTAAGCAACTTGCCCAGGCCTTCCTGCACTTGCTGCTGCGCGGCGAATACCAGCATCACGCCATGGCCTTCACGAAATACGATGCCCTCGCCTTCCGGCACAGAAACGAAGGCGTAATCACCCACGCCATACACATTCAACTTGATGTCGCGAAAGCGCATTTCCAGCTTGCCACCTTCACGGCTGGGCAATACGGCAGCACGAAAGTGGTCGCCGACTTTCAGTTCAAGGCGCTGCTTGTCATCGACCACCAGTGCACTCTCGGTGTCGATTTCGGCCATGTACAGGCCTTCAGGACTCTGTTCGGTGACATAGATGAAGCGGCCCTGAAACAGTTGGGCCAATTTACCGCGCAAGTCGCCCAGGGCGAACAACGCATGCGTATCAAGTGTGCTGACTGCCAATGAAGTAATCCTCAACCGGTTACAACCCGCCCTCACCCCAAGCTCGGGGAGGCACGGCCATTTCTTATCGATAGGCAAAAAGAGTAATAAAGCGATATGCGAAATGTCTGTGCTCGCTGACGATGCAGCGTGCAGGAATCTTTACTCTGGTTTGCCAGACTCGCCCTCAACCGAAGGCGTTTGGCTCATTCCCGGCTTGGGAAGCGTGATGCCTGAAATCACTCGCCAGAAATCGCAACCAATGGCGTGAGCCTGCAAGAAGACAAGCCCTAGCATCCATGTGCGCATTACTGTAGGACAAATATGCCCGAAAACACCGAAACCCGTCGAGAGGCAATAAACATTTTCAGGCAGCCAGGCCTTTCTTCAGTTGCAGTTGCCAGGCAGCCTGACACTCAAGCGCTTCTTCGCGCGTAGCGAAGGCGGTGCCGCGGCGCTCGCCATTGACCAGCACGACCCAGCAAATGCGCTTGCCCAGCGCCTGCAAGGTGGCCGGCACACCCGACCCTATCATCACAGCCACATCGACTCGGCTATTCATCATCCCCTCCGGAATTTAATTAGCACCCTAACGATAAAGCTATGATACGCCCGACAGTGACGCGGAAACAGCGCATCCCGGTACATCAGTGTTTCGTAAGGCGTAACAAAAACGGTATCGACAAGAAACGCAAAAAGCCCCAGGAATTGCTTCGAGGGGCTTGCACCACGCGCGGGTTTATACCTGACGCTGGTGGCGGTCGAGCTGCTCGTGGCGCTCCTGGGCTTCGATGCAGTACTTGGTGGTCGGGCTGATCAGCAAGCGCTTCAGACCGATAGGCTCACCACTGTCATCGCACCAGCCGAAGCTTTCATCGGCAATACGGTCCAGGGCCATTTCCAGCTGTGGCAGCAGGCGCTGGTCGCGGTCGATGGCATTTACCAGCCAGCTACGTTCTTCTTCGACCGAAGCCACGTCGGCGGGGTCTGACGGGGTGTCCAGGCCTTCGATGGTGGTGCGGCTGAGTTCGATGCGTTCATGGGTTTCGACTTTCATCGCCTGCAGTAGCTCAGTAAAGAAGGCAAGCTGGTCGGCGTTCATGTAGTCATCGGCCGACATGGCCAGCAACTGTTCCTTGGTCATCGATTTCTCTATGAAAAAATGTGCATTTGGGCGATTCATGTGCCGTCGATGCCTATGCATCGCCAGCGGAATTCTTCAAGCGCCAACCGGCACTCTTTTACAGGGGGCGGCAGTCTAAGGCGCCACGCCGCGTGGAGCAACTGCAAATGGGTGCGAATTTGCTTCCACTGCTCACAATCCGCCGGTCGGCACCCCAGCTCAGCTGAAGGGCCAGTAGTAAACTGTGAATCTGGCAGTGCCCATCCGC
>NZ_JBICMC010000090.1:0-165950 GCF_043106005.1 Pseudomonas sp. GLN_2
TACGCTTTCCTCAGAGCCTGTCAAGCGTTTATTTTGAAGTTTTTTACCACCGCTTTCTTTCGAAAGCTAACAACTTCAACAACTTACCGCTTGCCCCGAAGCGTTCATCGCTGCGAGGAGGCGAATAATACGCGCTTTGAAATCAGAGTCAACACCTTGTTCTGAAAAACTTTTCCATCAACGTTTTGCCGCTAACCGGCAACTAATGAAAGCGCCGTGGATCTGTAAAGAAACACACCACGGAGCGTAGCGGCCATGAGCGATGGGCAAAGCGAGAAAACCCCCGGCCTCTCTGCAGATGAAGAGCAGGAGGTCAGCCACAGCCAACCGCCGCGGGCGGCTGTGCTGCACGAAATCATTCGCTACCAGGGCGACCAGGAACTGGAACGTACACTTGCCGCGTTGTGGTGGTCGGCACTTGCCGCCGGCCTGTCCATGGGGCTGTCGTTGATGGCCATGGGGCTATTCTACGCCCGCCTGCCGGAAGGCGATGGTGCCCAGGTGGTCGCCAGCATCGGCTACAGTGCGGGCTTTCTTGCCGTGATCCTGGCACGCCAGCAACTGTTCACCGAAAATACGCTCACCGCCGTGCTGCCCGTCATGACCGCCCCTACGCTGGCCAACTTCGGACGACTGCTACGCCTCTGGGGCGTGGTGTTGCTTGGCAACCTGGCAGGCACCCTGCTGGTAGCCTGGGTGATGCTGGAACTGCCGATCTTCGACAGCAAGACCGATGTGGCATTCCTGGAGGTCGGTCGCAAGGTAATGAAGAACGACATCAGCCAGATGTTCGCCAAGGGCATAGTCTCAGGCTGGATGATTGCCACCATGGTCTGGATGATCCCTTCAATGGAGCACGCCAAGATCTGGATCATTCTGATGATCACCTACCTGATGGCCCTTGGCGATTTCACTCATATAGTGGTGGGGTCAGTCGAAGTGTCCTACCTGGTGTGGGCTGGCGACGAAACCTGGAGCCGCTTCTGGCTGGAATTTGCATTGCCGACGCTGGCGGGCAACATCATCGGTGGCAGTTTCATCTTCGCCTTGATCAGCCATGCACAAGTGCGCAGTGACAGTGGCAAACCACCCTCGCGGCTTCTGAACGACGACCAGCCCCAGTCCGCGCGCAGCAGACATGAGCCAAAATGATACTCAGCGTGCCGCTACGGTGGGCTCATGCCCTGGCCCTGCTTACTCATGGGCCAGGGCTACACACCCGTTCTGCCCGCCATACGGTGACTTCAGGTTGCCCTGCCCCGTCCGCGGTGTGCTCAGTCGCACCTGAGCCTGCCCACCACAGTGATCGAATCAACCGTGAATTGGCTTGTAAGGTCATTTCTCGCCGATGAAACACTGTTCAACAATATTCATCCGAGTTATGCGATGAACGGTACACCGGCGGAAGAAGATCAGCATTATGGACAATCGCATCGGCAAAGGACTTTCATTCGTCAAGCGCATCTACCTGCCGCGGGTCATTGGCCTGGGAATCGGCCTGTTCACTGTCATGGCGGCGATTGCGCCGCTGTCGCCCCCCTCCTGGACATGGCTGCTAGTACTGTTCAATGGCTTGCTGTGGCCGCACGTGGCCTACCTGTGGGCTACTCGCTCGACAACGCCTTTCCAAGCGGAACAACGCAACCTCCTGCTGGACTCGCTGATGGGCGGGTTCTGGACTGCCGCCATGCACTTCAACCCGCTACCCAGCGTGACCGTGCTGTCGATGATGACGATGAACAACGTCGCCGCCGGCGGCAAGCGCATGGTCTTTCGCGGAGCGCTGGCGCAACTGGCTGGCATGCTCGCCGCCATCCTGCTGCTTGGCCCTGGCTTGCAATTGATCGCCACGCCCCTGCAGGTCTATGCGTGCCTGCCAATGCTGGCGCTGTACCCACTGGCCTTGGGCTGGGTGTGCTACCAGCTTGCGATCAAACTGGGCGACCACAAGCGCCGGCTGAGCGCCCTGAGCCTCACCGACAGCCTGACCGGGCTGTTCAACCACGGCGCCTGGAAAGACCTGCTGCAGCTCAATTTCCAGACGTGCAAGCAGCGACAGGGGCACGCGGTGATTGCCCTGATCGATATCGATCACTTCAAGACCATCAACGACACCTTTGGCCATGTGGTTGGCGACTGTGTACTGCGCCAGCTCAGCGCTGAGCTGCGGCGCAGTTTGCGCGAGGGCGACCAGGCCGGGCGTTACGGCGGCGACGAATTCTGCGTGATCCTGCCCGAAATCAGCGAAGCCCAGGCCTGCCAAGTCATGGAGCGTCTGCGCGAGCGGGTTTCCAGCTACCGCAACCCACAGTTGCCGCACCTGCGCATCAGCCTGAGTATCGGCCTGTCACCCTTCGAGGCCAACCTCGAGTCCCCCGAGCACTGGCTCGTACAGGCGGACAAGGCGCTGTACATCGCCAAGCACGCTGGCCGCGATCAGGTCAATTTTGCCCGCGGTGAAGCTGCCGCGCTCAGGCTGGCCTATCCTGATTGAACCTCCTTCCTGTCTGCCTGGCGGGAGGTTGCCTGAAGGAGCCGCTCGCGCATGGCCAGGACCGCCAAGCTTCTACCCGCTAGCCCCACACCGCGCTTTCAGGTGCGCCACCTCATTGCCGGTTTCAGCGCAGTGTTCGGCCTGGCTTGCCTGGTCATTCTCGGCGCTCTGTTCAATATCGCCAGCACACTCGACCAACAGGAGCGCCAGCGTAGCGCCTTCCATGCGAACCAGGCGCTGGAACAACGGCTGCTCGCCTCGCGCCAGTTTCTGTCCAGCTATGCCGTATGGGATGCAGCCTTCGAGCACTTGTCGGGCCAAGCCGACTGGCAATGGGCCTACGAGGAGAAAAACATAGGCGAGTCGCTGTACAGCGCCAGCGGCTACGAAGGGGTGTTCGTAGTGGAAAACAACCGCACCACCTATGCCTTGTTCAAAGGCCAGCCCAGCCAGGCAGGTGCCAACACCTATATAGACACACCGCTGCAGCCGATCATCGAACAAGCCCGCGCGGCGGCAGTTTCACGCGAGCAGATCACCCGTTTCGTGCTGTTCAATGGCTGGCCGGCCGCACTCAGTGCAGCAGCCGTGCGCCCGGACCGGGAGGTTACCGACAGCGAGGTGAGCCAGGCGCCGGTGATGCTGTTCATTGACCAGCTCACGGAGAGCAAACTGGCGCAGTTAGGCAACGGCGCCGGCCTGACGGGCATGCACGTGGAAAAGGAGGATATGCAGGATCACAGCCACCTGCGCATCGACCTGGGCGACACCGGCTACCATCTGACCTGGAACAGCCCACTGCCGGGGCGTCAGATGCTGCGGGCAGTGTTGCCAGCACTGCTGTGCGCCCTACTGATACTTGGCCTGGTGATGCTGTACCTGTTCCGCCATGCCTTGCGCAGCTCCCGGGCAATCGGCCTCACGCTCGTGCATCTGCAACGAAGCAACCAGGCCCTGGAGGCCAGCGAGCAGCGTTTCCGCGCGGTGGCCGAGTCGGCATCCGACTGGATCTGGGAAACCGACCGGCACCAACGCCTGACCTACCTGTCGCAACGCTTCGCCAACGTCACCGGCTACCCGGTAGACGGCTGGCTGGGCCACCCGCTCAACCAGTTGCTGGCCTGCGACACCACGCCGTTGTCACCTTGGCTCGACGCCCTGGCTACCGCCGACCCGCAGCAATTGGCCAACCTGCGCTGCACTTACCGCGACCAGAATGGCCAGAACCGCTACTGCCGGATATCCGCCCGCGCTATCTGGCGCGACGGCAAGGCCATCGGTTTTCGGGGTACCGCCAGCGATATCACCGACGAAGTCGACGCCCACGCGCGCATCCAGCATCTTTCGCTGCACGACCCACTGACCGGGCTGGCCAACCGCAATAAGCTCGCCCGGCACTTGGAGCAAGCCTTGTTGCGCGGCAGTGACTCGCCGCCGCTGACCTTGTTGCTGCTGGACCTGGACAACTTCAAGCCGATCAACGACTCGCTCGGTCATGCCGCCGGAGATGCCGTGCTGCAAGAAGTGGCAACGCGCCTGCGCGACACCACCCGCGATGGCGACCTGGTCGCGCGTCTGGGCGGTGACGAGTTCATCCTGGTACTCAGCGGCATGGACAACAGCAGCGAGATCGACCGCTTCTGCGCGCGCCTGATCGGCCTGCTGCAGCAACCCATCGTCTTCGAAAGCCAGCCGCTGCACATCGGTGCCAGCATTGGCGTTGCCCAGACGCGTAACCAGGGCTTCGATGCAGGTGAGCTGATCCGCTGCGCCGACATCGCCCTGTACCAGGCCAAGGCCGATGGAAAGAACACATGGCGCTACTTCGTTGCCGAAATGAACCAGCAGATCCAGTACCGCCGCCAGCTGGAGAACGACCTGCGCCGGGCCCTGCGCAATGAGGAGTTCGAGTTGCATTACCAGCCGCGCTATCGCCTCGACGACCTGCGTATCGTCGCGGTCGAGGCCTTGGTGCGCTGGCGGCATCCACAGGAAGGGTTACTGGGGCCGGACACCTTCATTCCGTTGGCCGAGCAGAGCGACATCATTGTTGCGCTCGGCCGCTGGGTGCTTCGCGAAGCTTGCCGCACTGCCCATGACTGGCCAGCCGACGTGCTGGTTTCGGTCAACCTGTCGCCTGCGCAATTCTTGCGCAGCGATGTGGTAGCCGACGTGCGCGAAATTTTGCTCGACACCGCCTTCCCCGCCCAGCGGTTGGAACTGGAGATTACCGAGAACGTGATGCTCAACGACATCGAGGGTGCGCTAGGCACCATGCTGTCGCTCAAGGAGCTAGGGGTGCGCCTGAACATGGATGATTTCGGCACCGGCTATTCGTCGTTGGGCTACCTGCGTACTTACCCGTTCGACAGCATCAAGATCGACAAACGCTTCATCAGCGGCCTGAACAACAACGGCGGCAGCGACCGCGCTGTGGTCCAGGCCATCATCAACCTGGGTGAGGCGATGGGGCTGACAGTGACAGCCGAAGGCGTGGAAAGCGAACATCAACTCAAGGCGCTGGAAAACGATCGCTGCCATGAAGTGCAAGGCTATTACCTGAGCATGCCCCTGGACAGCGCCGGATTGGCGGCGTTGTTGCACCAAACCTCCCAAGGCACTGCACAGCCCTTGTAGATGCGGCCTTACTGGGTGTGCTGCTGCAGGCTGCGCTGCGCCACGATTTCGGGCAGATCACAGCGGCGCAGGTAGGCGCGCAGCGGTTCACCAATGTTCAAGCGGTCATCCACATGCTGATCCAGCAACAGCGACAGCCGTTCGCGGCACAACACCATGCGCTGCCCTTGCTCGGGCCGCCAGACAAACTCGCTGCAGGGGGTGATACTGGCGTCGGCCACGTCCATGCCGAACGCATCCTCGGAGAAACGCACGATATGAACACCGCGCTTGCCGTGAAAACCGACAAAGCCCTTTAGCTGATCGGCGGCGTTGCAAATATCCTGGGAAGTGATGGCCATGACGTAACCTCGCAATGAAATCGGAAGATACGCACGCCTGGCGGAAGAAGGGTTGCCTCTGTCGGGCAACTCACAGCGGCAGCCTAACGCAACTGGCGGGCCGTTCGCCAAGTTTTTTCGTGCCTGCCCGACGCCGTCGACGACCTCAAGCTGTACTGCCTTCACCACACGACCCGGCTGTACCGCTTCGACCGTTACATCGCTGTCTATTGAGGCAGCACCATCACTGCGGGTCGCGGTCCTCGTGCACTTGCACACTCGCCGTCATACCCGCACTCAAGGTCAGCCCTTCCGGCACCTGATCCAGGTGAATCCTCACAGGTATGCGCTGGGCCAGTCGTACCCAGTTGAAGGTCGGCTCTACCTCCGGCAGCAACTGGCTGTCCGGGTTGCTGTTGCGGTCGGTGATGCCGCGGCTGATGCTCTCCACGTGCCCCTGCATCGGTTCACCCGTGCCCATCAGCCACACCTTCACGGTGTCCCCAACGCGAATGCGCGGCAGCTTGGTTTCCTCGAAATAGGCCTGGATGTAGAACGTCGAATCATCCACCAGCGCCATCACCGATTCCCCGGTGTTCACATAATTGCCTTCGGCCAGACGCAGATTGGTGATATGCCCGCTGCGCGGTGCCCGCACCTCACTGCGCGCCAGGTTGATCCTGGCCACCTGCAACTGCGCCTCGGCCTCATGCAACTCGCCACGCGCGATGGCGGCATTGATCTGGGCATTTTCACGCAACTCGGCACTGATCGCCTCTGGCCCCAAGGCAGTACGCCGGGCTGCTTCACGCTCGCGCAAGCGCAGTTGCTGGGCGCGGGTCTCGGTCACCGCGCTGGCCTGATCGAACGCGGCCTGGAAGCGCTCGCGGTCAATGCTCATCAACAGGTCGCCAGCCTTGACCTGCTGGTTGTCATGAACCTTGAGTTCGCGAACCCAGCCAGACACGTCAGGTGCAATAACCACCACATCGGCGCGCACACGGGCATCGCGCGTCCATGGGGTGAGCATGTAGTACTGCCACAGCTGGTAGCCGGCCAACACCGCCAGGGCCACCACACACAGGGTCACCAGAATACGTACGGCCGCACGCATCGAAACACTCCTTTATAAAGTTCCCAGCAGGCGTACCACCAGGAACAACACACAGACGAACAGCGCTGCGTCGAACAGCGCTTCATGCCAGATCCAGCGCCCCAACGGTGTGGCATGCACCACCAGGCGCAGCAGGCCGGTGAGCAGCAGCGCCAACAACACATAAAGCAGAAACGGGCTGAGCAGCACGCCGCCCACTTCCCACTCACGCAAACCCATGGGTGTCCTCCTGCCAGCGGCACCATTTGCCCCAGCTTTTCTGCAATTGCAGTACCGCCCCTTCGGCCAGGCGAAGCGGGTCGCTGGCTGGCAGCCGACGCAAGGCTGCAATGAACTGCTCACTGGCAGCATCCAGCCGCTGCCCACGCCCGGCAGCCGGCCCTTTGGCCAGCACTGCTTCCACGTGTTGCAGGTACTCGCGCTCGGCCCGCCCCAAAGGGGCCTGGGCGACCGCCAGGCACATGCGCAGGTGCACCAGTTCGTCGCCGATATCCAGCCCGTGCAGGCCGTCATCCCAGCGTTTGCGTTCGCCTTCCGGTAATTCACTGGCATGCCGCGCCAGTTGCATCAGCCGGTCGGCCATGCGCCCGCCAAACCAGCTGTCAGCCCCGCGCAGGTCGCGCCGGGTCAGGCGCACCAAGTCGTTCTGCGTTGCAGCACGCAAGCGCCGGCCCAGCCAGGCCGGGTGGCGGAACACCAGTAAGCGGAAGGCCATGACCGCTGCCGACACCCCCACCAGCATGGCCAAGGCACTGTTCAACATGGTCGCCACGCCGAACTGCATGGCGTTGAGCGGCGACACCAGCACAATGAAGTGCAGGCAATAGGAAGTGGCTGTAGCCCCGGTACGCGGATGGGCCATGCCCAGTGCACCAAGAAACAGTGGCACGCCCATGCCCAGGCAGAGCATGGCGAAACTGCTCCATTGCGGCAGCATGATCTGCCCGACCACAAACGCCGCCGGTATCGCCAGGAATATCCCGCGCAGGAAACTCAGGCCGATCTGTGCGCCGTTCTCGCGACTGGCGAACAGGCTGCAGACCACGCAGGTCAGCACCAGGCCACCCGGAGCCGAAGGCCAGGCCGTGGCCAGCCAGAAACCACTCATTACCAGGAAGGCCAGCGCACTGCGCGAGCCGAACAGCAAGGCCAGCGACCAGTCTCGGTGCGCGGCCAGCCCCTGGGACACGTCCTTGGGCGCCCTGCCCGCCTCCACATCCTCAAGTGCCTGGCTGGCGGCCATGGCATAGTCCAATAGCAGGGCCATGCGCGCCAGGCAGAAGTGCTCCGCCGAACTGATCTGCTCGTCGTGTGCGGCATCCCAGATACGCTGACGCAACAACAGCAGGCTGGGCTGATCGGGTTGGCCCAGCAGCGTGCGCACTTCCTGCAACCAGGACGTCAGGTGCTCGACTTCACCCTCATCCAGTTGCCGCCACTGACGGCGCACCGAACGGGAAATACGCAACAGCACCATCAGTTTCTGGCTAAGGCCACGAATGGCACGGGCACGTTGGCGCCCGCGATTGCCCTCGAACCAGGCATGTTCACGTTGGCTGTCGATGGCAACGATGCGCCCCAGGCTTTCCAGCAGGCCTTTGCGCGCCTCGCCCTCTCCGCCCAGCATGGCGCTGGCGGCCTGAAGGCCGTTCTGCCAGGCCTGCCGCGCCTGCCCGCCCAGTTGCTGCTCGACCCGCATGGGCCAGAGCAAGGCACTGCTGGCTGTTGCACAGAAAATGCCCAGGCAGATCTCGGTACAGCGCGCCACGGCCTGGTCGAATACTTGCAGGGGGTGGTCAATCGCCGGCAAGGCAATGATCGCTGCGGTGTAGCCGGCCAACACGAAGGCATAGGCCCAGGCGCTGCGCAACTGGGTGGACGCGGCGGTACACAGCGCCAGCCAAAGCGCCAAGGTAAGCAGAAACAGGCCGGGGGTCTGGGCGAACAGGCCGATGAACAGCACCGACATGACTGTGCCGACCAACGTGCCGGCCAACCGCGCCAAGCCTTTCTGCACCACCATGCCCGATAGCGGCTGGGCGACGATGAAAGCAGTCATCAATGCCCAGGAGGGTTGCTCCAGCCCCCAGCGCATCGCCAGCCACAATGCCAGGCCGCCACCGAGCAAGGTCTTGATGGCAAACTTGAGGGCGAGGCTGCTGGGCGCGAACAGGGCCTGAAAGGTGATGGGCACGAGGCGGACCTTGCGGGGAAAAGTCTTGCTGAAAAGATAGACAATGATGAGCAGGATAAAGCGGAAACGATTAATTAGCTAGCTAATCATGTATATGCGATGGGCCTGCACTGAAAGGGACAGCTCAGGCAATAAAAAATGCAGGCAAAAAAAATGGGCGACCGAAGTCGCCCTAAATGCCTTGCGTGCTCGTGTACCCGGAAGGTCAGCGCGGCTTGCGCTTGTTCGAGTCCTTCCAGATGAAAATGCCCAGACCGGCAAAGAAGGCGACCATCAGCCCGACCGTTACCACACCGGCGATAACCACGTTGTCGAAGAACATGCTGGCCTCCCCATTCGTTTGCCGTTGTCCGATGGGTACACGTTAACCAATGTGGCGGCGGGGAAAATTGATCAGTGTCAATGGTGCCCGATGCCGGGCACGCGAGGGGGGCGCAGGGTTGACCTGCGTCAAGTTTCAACGCTTCTTAGGTTTGCCCCTGGGCTTCTTTTTCTTGCTGGTACTCAAAGGCAGGGCCTGCTCGAAAGCATTGCGCATTTCGTTCAGCCGCTTTTCCTTGAGGTCGTGGACGCGCTTGGCACGTTCGGCATCGAAATCGATGAGGTTGTCTTGGCTCATGGGTGGGCTCGACGATCAACAGAGAAATGCATGATGAAGCCAGGCGCAGGCGCTGACCAGCCCCGTATCAGACTTCGATGTCCACCAGCAGTCCTTGGCGCACATGCTCGCCCATCAATGGCGCTACCGGCACGGTGTTGTCGGCATTGACCTCGTCACCCGGGACAGCCTCGTAGCGTTCCTGCTCGCCCTTGTTCCGGCGTTGCTGCTGGCGGCGCTGTTCATCGCGCAGCAACAATACCTGCTCCTGCGGGTCGCGCTGGCGCTTGAGGTCAATGGCACTTTCGCCGGACGCAGGCTGCGTCGGCACCACCGGCTTGATATCGGGGGTTGGCTTGACCGGGTCCTGTTGCGAGGTGACCGGGGCGGCACTGAGCGGAATGATCGGCGGCAGCATGGACGTTCTCCTATGCCCCCTGTATCGGCAGGCGCAGCTTTACCTTGATGTCATGGACAACATTTACTCGGCTTCGTCACCCGGCTCGTCGTCGACTGGCGGGCTGGCCTCGCTCCAGGGCCGCTTGTACACCTGCTGCCAGACCGCATCCATATGATCGCGCAATACCTGCGGCGCGGCTTTCAGCGAAGCGCTGTCCTCGCGCTCACCACCGATCGGTTCCTCGCCCGCCGGGGTGATCAGCGACTGGCCGGTAATGGTGTAACTGGCCTGCCCTTCACGCATCTCGATGGCGATGTCATGCGGGTCGATACCGCCGCCGCAGAATGCATGGCTGGCCACCGTTATCTCGGCCACCCCATTCTTGTTCAGGTCGCTCACATCACTGACGTCATTATAGAAATCCACGTCCAGGTCCAGCCCCGGGCAGGTCGTTTCCTGCTCGACCTGCCAACGCGCCTTGAAGGTGTCGTTCTCGGCCGTGCGCCCGTACAAGGTGGCCTTGAGCACCACCTTGTCCACTTCCTGTTCGCTTTCCAGGTCGCTGGCCTGGCCATCGCTGCGGCTCAGGACCAACAGCCCTTCGCCGTCACTGTCACGAAAGTGCACGCTCTTTATCGGCGTCTGCACGCCCAGTACCTCAAGCTGCTCCATCGGAATGGGGGGCAATGTCTCAAAGTTTTTCTGCTCGCAGGCGCTCAGCAGCACCAGGCTGCCCACGGCCATCGAAGCGCTGATCCAGCGGTGCTTGGCAGACATGTTGATCCGGGGCCCTCGTCGGCGGCGCTGTGCAGGGCGATGAAACGACTAGACTGTGCCTTTCGATACCTTTCGGTGCTATCGGCACTTTGGTCTGACCGGCCGATCCGTTAACATAATCGGCTTTTTCATCGCGGGAGTTCAGGCAGTATGGCGCAGCAGTATCAACCGGGGCAACGCTGGATCAGCGACAGCGAAGCAGAGCTCGGCCTGGGTACCATCCTGGCGCAGGATGGCCGCCTGTTGACCGTGCTCTACCCGGCCACTGGCGACACCCGCCAGTATTCCCTGCGCAATGCGCCGCTGACCCGCGTGCGCTTCTCGCCAGGTGACCAGATCACCCACTTCGAAGGCTGGAAGCTGACCGTACGCGAAGTCGAGGACATCGACGGCCTGATGGTCTACCACGGCCTGGACGGGCAGAACCAGCCTCGCACCCTGCCCGAAACCCAGTTGTCGAACTTCATTCAGTTCCGCCTGGCCAGCGACCGCCTGTTCGCCGGGCAGATAGACCCACTGTCGTGGTTCAGCCTGCGCTACAACACCCTGCAGCACACCAGCAAGCAGATGCAATCGGCACTGTGGGGGTTGGGCGGCTGCCGCGCACAGCCCATCGCCCACCAACTGCACATTGCCCGCGAAGTCGCCGACCGCAGCGCCCCGCGCGTTCTGCTGGCCGACGAAGTGGGCCTGGGCAAAACCATCGAAGCCGGCCTGGTCATTCACCGCCAGCTGCTGTCGGGGCGCGCCAGCCGCGTACTGATCCTGGTGCCGGAAAACCTCCAGCACCAGTGGCTGGTGGAAATGCGCCGGCGCTTCAATCTGCAAGTGGCGCTGTTCGACGCCGAGCGCTTCATCGAAAGCGACGCCAGCAACCCGTTCGAGGATGCCCAGCTGGCGTTGGTTGCCCTGGAGTGGCTGGTCGATGACGAAAAGGCCCAGGACGCGCTGTTTGCCGCTGGCTGGGACCTGATGGTCGTCGACGAAGCCCACCACCTGGTCTGGCACGAAGACCAGGTCAGCGCCGAATACGGCCTGGTCGAGCAACTGGCCCAAGTGATTCCGGGCGTCCTGTTGCTCACCGCCACCCCCGAGCAGCTTGGCCAGGACAGCCACTTCGCCCGCCTGCGCCTGCTCGACCCCAACCGTTTTCACGACCTGGCCGCTTTCCGCGCCGAGAGCGAGCACTACCGCCCGGTAGCCGAAGCGGTGCAGGAACTGCTCGACGAGGGCCGCCTGTCGCCCAAGGCCCACGCCACCATCCTGGGCTTCCTGGGTGCCGAAGGCGAAGCCCTGCTGGCTGCGGTCAGCGACGGCGACACCCAGGCCAGCGCCCGGCTGATTCGCGAACTGCTGGATCGCCACGGCACCGGACGCGTGCTGTTCCGTAACACCCGTGCGGCGATCCAGGGCTTTCCCGAGCGCCAGTTGCACCCCTACCCGCTGGCCACGCCCGAGCAATACCGCAACCTGCCAGCCGGCGAGCATGCCGAGCTGTACCCGGAAGTTGCCTTCCAGGCCCAGGGTGAAGTGGCCGATGACGAGCGCTGGTGGCGTTTCGACCCACGCGTCGACTGGCTGATCGACACCCTGAAGATGCTCAAGCGCACCAAAGTACTGGTGATCTGCGCCCACGCCGAAACCGCCATGGACCTGGAGGACGCCCTGCGCGTGCGCTCCGGCATCCCGGCCTCGGTGTTCCATGAAGGCATGAGCATCCTCGAGCGCGACCGCGCCGCTGCCTACTTTGCCGATGAAGAGTTTGGCGCCCAGGTGCTGATCTGCTCGGAAATCGGCAGCGAAGGCCGCAACTTCCAGTTCGCTCATCACCTGGTGATGTTCGACCTGCCAGCGCACCCCGACCTGCTCGAACAGCGCATCGGCCGCCTTGACCGGATTGGTCAGAAGCACACTATCCAGTTGCACATCCCGTACCTGCAAGACAGCCCGCAAGAGCGCCTGTTCCAGTGGTACCACGAAGGGCTCAACGCCTTCCTCAACACCTGCCCCACCGGCAATGCCCTGCAGCACCAGTTCGGCCCACGCCTGCTGCCGCTGCTCGAAGGGGGCGAAAACAAGGCCTGGGATACCCTGGTGGCCGACGCCCGCAGCGAGCGCGAGCGCCTGGAAGCCGAACTGCACACGGGCCGTGACCGCCTGCTGGAGCTCAATTCCGGCGGCGCCGGCGAAGGTCAGGCGCTGGTCGAGGCCATTCTCGAACAGGACGACCAGTTCGCCCTGCCGATCTACATGGAAACCCTGTTCGACGCCTTTGGCATCGACAGCGAAGACCATTCCGAGAATGCTCTGATCCTCAAGCCGAGCGAGAAGATGCTCGATGCCAGCTTCCCGCTGGGCGACGATGAAGGCGTGACCATCACCTATGACCGTGGCCAGGCGCTGTCACGCGAGGACATGCAGTTCCTCACCTGGGAGCACCCGATGGTACAGGGTGGCATGGATCTGGTGCTGTCAGGCTCGATGGGCAACACCGCCGTGGCGTTGATCAAGAACAAAGCGCTCAAACCAGGCACCGTATTGCTTGAACTGCTGTTCGTCAGCGAGGTGGTGGCACCCCGCAGCCTGCAACTGGGCCGCTACCTGCCACCGGCGGCACTGCGCTGCCTGCTCGATGCCAATGGCAACGACCTGGCGTCACGCGTGGCCTTCGAAACCCTCAACGACCAGCTCGAGAGTGTACCGCGCGCCAGCGCCAACAAGTTCGTCCAGGCTCAGCGCGATGTGCTGGCCAAGCGTATCAGTGGCGGCGAGGAGAAGATCCTGCCGGCCCACAACGAGCGCGTGGCCGAAGCCCAGCGCCGCCTGGCAGCCGAGGCCGACGAAGAGCTGGCGCGCCTGGTGGCATTGCAAGCGGTCAACCCAAGTGTGCGTGACAGCGAAATCGACGCCCTGCGCAAGCGGCGCGAAGATGGCCTGGCAATGCTGGAGAAGGCCGCCCTGCGCCTGGAAGCCATTCGCGTGCTGGTGGCTGGCTAACGCAGGCCCCGCGCCCTTGTGGGAGCGGGCACGCCCGCGAACACCGGCGAAGCCGGTGGCATCCATCGCAGTGGATGCTTCGCGGGCTCGCCCGCTCCCACAGGAAGGCATCAGGGCCCCAAATTTATTCCTCACTGCGATTGAAGTTATAACCAAATCGTAGAAATCATTGTGCCATTAGTCAGGAAGGCTTAAGTACTCCTTCCTATACTGCCTCTGGACAGTCTGCACAGGGTTGTAGCGCAGACGAGTGAAAACTCGATCAAGAGGCATTCCATGGAATGGCTGGGGCTGCAACTGTTCGCCGATCTTCCCGCAACCGGGCGCATCGTCATCGACTGCCGTCATGAACCGCTCTTGGTTCTGCTCGCCTATTTCGTTGCTTGCGCGGCCTGTTTCGCCACCCTCGACATGGCCGAGCGCCAGTCCCACAGCGACGACCCCACCGCCCACAGGCAATGGAACATGCTCGGAGCCTGCTGCCTGGCAGGCGGCATATGGGCCATGCACTTCATCAGCATGCTGGCCTTTCGGGCCCCGGTAGAAGTGCACTACGACGTATCCCTGACCATTCTTTCGCTGCTCATCGCACTGGGCGTGGCCTGGCTGGCCATGCACAGCCTCGAACGCAGCAAGATGCGCGCGCACCACTGTGTGCCGAGCGCAGGACTGATCGGCCTGGGCATCATCCTCATGCATTTTGTCGGCATGGCCGCGATGGAAACGGGTGCCCGCCAGTACTACCAAACCGGCTTGCTACTTGCCTCTGCCGCCATTGCCCTGCTCACCGCCCTGACCTCGCTGTACCTGGCCCGCTACTTGCGCAATGGCAGCGGCACCCTGTACCAGGCCATGAAGTACGGCGCCAGCCTGCTGATGGCGGGCGGCATCGTCGCCACTCATTTCACCGCGATGTCGGCCATGACCTTGGTCATCCCTGCCGATACCGCACTGCGCCTGCCGTCTGGCGACAACAGCCTGCAGCTGGGACTGGGCATCGGCTTCATCACCCTGCTGATCAGTGGCGCCAGCATCAGCGCCGCACTGGCCGACAAGAAGCTGCAAAGCAAGGAGCACGACCTGCGCCGGGTCAGCGTACTGCTCAGCCAACTGGACCAGGCCCGCGCTTCGCTGCAGCAGGCGGCGCACTATGATGCCCTGACCAACCTGCTCAACCGCCGCGGATTCAACCAGGTATTCGCCGAGCGCCTGGTCGAAACTCAGGCCAGCGAAAACCGCCTGGCCGTGATGTTCCTCGACATCGACCATTTCAAGCGCATCAACGACAGCCTCGGCCACGACGCCGGTGACGAGCTGCTCAAGGTAATCGCCCACCACATCAAGGCCGCTACCCGCAGCCACGACCTGGTTGCGCGTTTTGGTGGCGACGAGTTCTGCGTGGTCACCAGCCTGAACAGCCGCGACGAAGCCCGCCACCTGGCCCAGCGCATCATGCAACGGATGAAAGACCCCATCGACCTGGGCGGACGGCGCATGGTCATGACCACCAGCATTGGTATAAGTATCTTCCCAGACGATGGCGGCACAGCCGAAGAGTTGCTCAAGCATGCCGACCTGGCCCTCTACCAATCCAAGGACAACGGACGCAACAGCCTGAATTTCTTCAATGACAGCCTGAAGGCTCGCGCGTCGATCGCCTTGCAACTGGAAGAAGAGCTGCGCCTGGCGCTGCTTGAAGAGCGCGGGCTGTGTGTGCACTACCAGCCGATTTTCGACCAGCGCAGCGGGCAAGTGGCCAAACTGGAAGCGCTGGTACGCTGGCAGCATCCTCAACATGGCCTGCTCGGGCCCGACCGTTTTGTCGGCATTGCCGAAGCCAACGGCCTGATCATCGACCTGGACCTGTGGGTGCTGCGCCACGCCTGTGCCGACCTGGCCCACTTACAGCGCCACGGCTACGACGAGGTCCAGGTCACGGTCAATTGCTCGGCAGTCACCCTTAGCCACGACGAACTGCCCAACGAAGTTGAAAAGGCACTGTTCCACGCCGGCCTTGCGCCGCGCCACCTGGAGCTGGAAGTGACCGAAAACGCCCTGGTGGGCGATATCCAGCGCACGGTCAGCCTGCTCAAACGCGTCCGGGCCTTGGGGGTGACACTTTCGATCGATGATTTTGGTACCGGCTACTCCTCACTGGCCTACCTCAAGCGCCTGCCATTGGATGTGCTGAAGATTGACCGCACCTTTCTGCAGGATGTACCAGGCAGCCAGAAAGACCGCGAAATTGTCCAGGCGATCATCGCCATGGCGCATACCCTGCACCTGCGGGTAGTCAGCGAGGGCGTGGAAACCGCCGAACAGCGGGCGTTCCTCGAAAGCCATGGCTGCGACTACCTGCAGGGGTACCTGTTGGGGCACCCCGTACCGCTGGCCGAGTTGCGCCCACTGCTGGAGCGGTTGCAGCGCCAGAGCGGCCGGATCACACCTTGTTGCGGTACAGCTCAACCAGGGTCGCCGGATCTTTTTGCAGGTAACCCTGGCTACCGTGCAAGCGCATCAGTTGCGCGGCAAGGCCACTGAGTGGCGTCGCCGAGCCTTGCTCGCGGGAAAACTTGACCGCGCCATCGAGGTCCTTGAGCAGCGTGCGGACGTGCCACTTGATTGGCTCGAAGCGGCTCTCGGCCATTTGCGGCGCAAGAATCTGCAATGGCTTGGAATCGGCAAAGCCACCCGCCAGCGCTTCAGCGATCAGCGTCGCGTCCACGCCCGACTGTTCGGCCAATGCCACCACTTCTGCAATTACCAGGGCATTGCACGCTACAATCATCTGGTTGCAAGCCTTGGTCACCTGCCCCGTGCCCACCGCGCCCATATGCGTCACGCGCTGACCAAGCACCTGCAGCACCGGGCGTGCACGCTGCAGATCGGCCGCTTCACCGCCCACCATGATCGCCAGCGTGCCCGCTTCGGCACCGGGCGTACCGCCAGAGACAGGTGCATCCAGCCAGGCCATGCCGCACAGTGCTGCCAGTTCGGCAGCCATTTCACGAGTGGCGGTGGGTTCCAGGCTGGAGAAATCGATCAGCAACTGGCCGCTGCGCCCGCCCTGGGCAATGCCTTGCTCGCCAAACACCACCTCACGCACCACCGCCGTGTCGGCCAGGCACAGTAGTACCATGTCGCTGTCACGGCACAATTCGGCCGGGCTGCTGGCCAGGCGCGCGCCAGCAGCGACCAGTGCGGCGCACTTGTCCGGGCTGCGGTTCCATACCGTCAGCGGATAACCCGCTGCCAGCAGGCGGCGGCACATGGGCAGGCCCATCAGGCCGATGCCGGCGAATCCAAGCGAAGGTAGTGCAGTGCTCATCGATAAACTCCTGACTGATTCGAACATTTCCCAGGCGGGCTACGATTCCGTTGGCGCCTGGCAGAACGGCGGCCACATTACGCATCCCGTAAACTGTTACCGCCACGCCGAATTGTTACTTCCCTCTACCCGCCTTGATCGCTTTCAAGCACCAAAACGGAGCTGGTGCGTATTTTTGCGCACCAAAAAAGATCACGCTTCTTCCTGGCCCTTCACCTGTATCACGATGAACGGCGAAACCACCACCGCCCAGATCTCTGGGTCGCGGCTTTGCAGGTCCAATGCCTGCTCGGCCGACACCGGCCCAACAGTGCCATCACTACGCCACTTGGCGAAGATCTCGCTGCGATTCTCGGCCATCGCCTCAGCAACGGCGATCAGGTCAAGGCTAGGGTCGACCCAAATCAGGTCACCCTTGGCCCAAAAACGCTCCAGCGCTTTCCACTCGATGATTGCCGTCTCGCCAAGCAATTTGGCATAGAGGGTGCTTGTTTGATCAGTCATGGGTGGTATCCGCAAAAAATCGGTCAATAAAAAAGGCCGGCATTTTTGCAGAAAAACCCGGTTTCAAATATGTAATTTGGTCGATTGGCCCCGAAGTTGTGGGACGGGGTCGCAGATGCAGGCAGTTTGATGGCGCCTTTCTGTATCTTTCTGTCGATCAAGCGACAACGCAGGAAAGACGCACTTTTCGACCGCTTTTCAAGCGCTCGAACAGCGCTCTACACTGTACCGGTACAGTTCCGGGACATGTTCCGGGGGAAGGTGGGCTAGCGCGTTGGCATGGCCACGCCGCAAATCCCGCCCGGTCTGTAGCCCTGGCCGCCAGGACTATAAGAATTACAACAGAATGAGTGGAGCACTATGATCAAGATTTCCAAGCTGTTCGCCGCAATGGTACTGGCCGGGGTAGCCAGCCATTCGTTTGCCGCCGATACCATCAAGATCGGCATCGCCGGTCCCAAGACGGGTCCTGTGACCCAGTACGGCGACATGCAGTTCATCGGCGCCAAGCAAGCCATCAAGGATATCAACGCCGCGGGCGGCGTGGATGGCAAGATGCTCGAAGCCAAGGAATACGACGACGCCTGCGACCCTAAACAGGCCGTGGCAGTCGCCAACAAAGTGGTCAACGACGGCGTCAAGTTCGTGGTCGGCCACCTGTGCTCCAGCTCCACCCAGCCTGCGTCCGACATCTACGAAGACGAAGGCGTGATCATGATCACCCCGGCCGCCACTTCGCCGGAAATCACCGCCCGTGGCTACAAGCTGATCTTCCGCACCATCGGCCTGGACAGCGCCCAGGGCCCGGCCGCCGGCAACTACATCGCCGACCACGTCAAGCCGAAGGTCGTTGCCGTCCTGCACGACAAGCAGCAGTACGGTGAAGGCATCGCCACCGCCGTCAAGCAGACCCTGGAAAGCAAGGGCACCAAGGTTGCCGTGTTCGAAGGCCTGAACGCGGGTGACAAGGACTTCTCCTCGATCATCCAGAAGCTCAAGCAGAACAATGTCGACTTCGTCTACTACGGCGGCTACCACCCAGAACTGGGCCTGATCCTGCGCCAGGCTCAGGAAAAAGGCCTGAAAGCCAAGTTCATGGGTCCGGAAGGCGTGGGTAACGACTCCATTTCGCAGATCGCCCAGAACGCTTCCGAAGGCCTGCTGGTCACCCTGCCGAAATCGTTCGACGCAGACCCGGCGAACAAGAAGATCGTCGACGCCATCAAGGCTGACGGCAAGGACCCAAGTGGCCCGTTCGTATTCCCTGCCTACTCGGCTGTCGAGCTGATCGCTCAAGGCATCAAGAAAGCCGGTTCCGATGATACCGACAAGGTGGCCGAGGCCATCCACAAAGGCACCTTCAAGACCCCGACCGGCGACCTGTCGTTCGACGACAAAGGCGACCTGAAAGACTTCAAGTTCGTGGTCTACGAATGGCACTTCGGCAAGCCGAAGACCGAAGTCTCCCCTCAGTAACTGCGTGACTAATAGCTGACCTACGAGCCCACTGTGCGAGCAGTGGGCTTCGTTTTATGAGGTTCATGGGCCCGATCCCCGCGATCCGGGGGCAGGTTCACCTGAAAATCTTAAAACCGTCACCCGCGGTTTCCTGGCCGTACCCCTGCCAGTGAAATGCAAATCAGGTTTTTAGGAGCGCTGTAATGCCTGAGATCTACCATTTCTTCCAACAACTGGTTAATGGATTGACCATCGGCAGCACCTATGCCTTGATCGCCATCGGCTACACGATGGTGTACGGCATCATTGGCATGATCAACTTCGCCCACGGCGAGGTGTACATGATCGGTTCCTACGTGGCCTTCATTGCCCTGGCGGGCCTGGCCATGATGGGTATCCATTCGCTGCCGATCCTGATGACCGTCGCCTTCGTCGCGACGATCTTCGTCACCAGTGCCTATGGCTACAGCATCGAACGGGTTGCCTACCGCCCCCTGCGCAACAGCAACCGTCTGATCCCGCTGATTTCCGCCATCGGCATGTCGATTTTCCTGCAGAACACGGTCTTGCTTTCGCAGGACTCCAAGGACAAGTCCATCCCCAACCTGATCCCCGGGAGTTTCTCCTTCGGGCCAGGCGGTGCTGAAGAAGTACTGATCAGCTACATGCAAGTCCTGGTGTTCGTCGTCACCCTGGTGGCCATGACCCTGCTCACCCTGTTCATCTCTCGTTCCCGCCTGGGCCGCGCCTGCCGCGCCTGTGCCGAGGACATCAAGATGGCCAACCTGCTGGGCATCAACACCAACAACATCATCGCCCTCACCTTCGTCATCGGTGCCGCCCTGGCTGCCGTGGCGGCCGTGCTGCTGAGCATGCAGTACGGGGTGATCAACCCCAACGCCGGTTTCCTGGTGGGCCTGAAGGCTTTCACCGCGGCGGTACTGGGTGGCATCGGCAGCATCCCGGGCGCCATGCTCGGCGGGCTGGTGCTGGGCGTGGCCGAAGCGTTCGGTGCCGATATCTTCGGCGACCAGTACAAGGACGTGGTGGCATTCGGCTTGTTGGTTCTTGTCCTGCTATTCCGGCCGACCGGCATCCTGGGCCGCCCGGAGGTTGAAAAAGTATGAACAGAAATCTCAAACAGGCGTTCTTCAGCGCCTTGCTGGTCTGGGCCGTGGCCTTCCCGGTACTGGGCCTGAAACTGAGCATCGACGGCATCAGCCTGGTCGTGCACAGTCAGGGCTCGTTCACCATCAGCATCATCGCCGTCTGTTCGGTGCTGATGTTCCTGCGCGTGCTGTTCGACAAGCAGTGGAGTTCGGTGATGGGCCGCCGATCGGATCGCAAGCTGATCCCCCCGGCAGTCAGCAACTACCTCACCCTGCCCAAGACCCAGCGCTACGTCATCATCGGGTTGATCGTAATGGCACTGGTATGGCCGTTTTTCGGTTCTCGCGGTGCGGTCGACATCGCCACGCTGATCCTGATCTACGTGTTGCTGGGCCTGGGCCTGAACATCGTGGTCGGCCTGGCGGGCCTGCTCGACCTCGGCTACGTAGGCTTCTATGCCGTCGGTGCCTACAGCTACGCCATGCTCTCGCATTACCTGGGCTGGAGCTTCTGGGTGTGCCTGCCGATTGCCGGCCTGATGGCTGCCACGTTCGGCTTCCTGCTCGGCTTTCCGGTGCTGCGCCTGCGTGGTGACTACCTGGCGATCGTGACCCTCGGTTTCGGTGAGATCATCCGCCTGTTCCTGCGTAACCTCACCGATTGGACCGGTGGTCCCAACGGCATCAGCAACATCCCCAAGCCGGAGTTCTTCGGCCTGACCTTCGAACGCCGTGCGGCCGAGGGCATGCAGACCTTCCACGAGTTCTTCGGGCTGCAATACAACTCGATCAACAAGGTCATCTTCCTGTACCTGGTGGCCCTGCTGCTGGCCCTGCTGGCGTTGTTCGTGATCAACCGCCTGCTGCGCATGCCGATCGGCCGCGCCTGGGAAGCCCTGCGTGAAGACGAGATCGCCTGCCGTGCACTGGGCCTGAACCCGACCGTGATCAAGCTCTCGGCATTCACCCTGGGTGCCTGCTTTGCCGGTTTCGCCGGCAGCTTCTTCGCCGCGCGCCAAGGCCTGGTGACGCCGGAGTCGTTCACCTTCATCGAGTCGGCGATCATCCTCGCCATCGTCGTGCTGGGTGGCATGGGTTCACAACTGGGCGTGATTCTCGCGGCCATCGTGATGATCCTGCTGCCTGAGCTGATGCGTGAGTTCAGCGAATACCGCATGCTGATGTTCGGTGCGCTGATGGTGTTGATGATGATCTGGCGTCCGCAAGGCCTGCTGCCTATGCAACGTCCACACATGGAGCTGCGTCGATGAGCCGCGAAATTCTGCAAGTCAGCGGCCTGAGCATGCGCTTCGGCGGCTTGTTGGCGGTCAACGGCGTGGCCCTGACCGTCAAGGAAAAACAGGTGGTGGCGTTGATCGGCCCGAACGGCGCCGGCAAGACCACCGTGTTCAACTGCCTGACCGGCTTCTACAAGCCCAGCGGCGGTACCATCCTGCTCGATGGCCAGCCGATTCAGGGCCTGGCCGGCCACCAGATCGCCCGCAAGGGCGTGGTGCGGACCTTCCAGAACGTGCGGCTGTTCAAGGAAATGACCGCACTGGAAAACCTGCTGATCGCCCAGCACCGCCACCTCAACACCAACTTCTTCGCCGGCCTGTTCAAGACCCCGAGCTTCCGCCGCAGCGAGAAGGAGGCCATGGAACGCGCGCAGTACTGGCTGGAGAAGGTCAACCTGACCGAGTTCGCCAACCGTACGGCCGGCACCCTCGCCTACGGGCAGCAACGCCGCCTCGAAATTGCCCGCTGCATGATGACCCAGCCACGCATCATCATGCTCGATGAACCGGCAGCCGGCCTGAACCCGAAGGAAACCGAAGACCTCAAGGCTCTGATCGCCTACCTGCGTGAGTCGCACAACGTCACCGTGCTGCTGATCGAGCACGACATGAAGCTGGTGATGAGCATTTCCGACCATATCGTGGTGATCAACCAGGGTACCCCCCTGGCCCATGGCACGCCGGAGGAGATCCGCGACAACCCTGACGTGATCAAAGCCTACCTGGGGGAAGCGTAAATGCTGAAGTTCGAAAACGTTTCCACTTTCTACGGCAAGATCCAGGCGCTGCACAGCGTCAACGTGGAGATCAACCAGGGCGAGATCGTCACCCTGATCGGCGCCAACGGTGCCGGCAAGTCGACCTTGCTGATGACCCTGTGCGGTTCGCCGCAGGCGCACAGCGGCAGCATCAAGTACCTGGGTGAAGAGCTGGTCGGCCAGCCGTCCTCGCACATCATGCGCAAGAGCATCGCGGTAGTGCCGGAAGGCCGCCGCGTGTTCGCTCGCCTGACGGTCGAGGAAAACCTGGCCATGGGCGGTTTCTTCACCGACAAGGGCGACTATCAGGAGCAACTGGACAAGGTCCTGCAACTGTTCCCGCGCCTGAAAGAGCGTTACATCCAGCGCGGCGGCACCATGTCCGGTGGCGAGCAGCAGATGCTGGCCATCGGCCGGGCGCTGATGAGCAAGCCCAAGCTGCTGCTGCTCGACGAGCCTTCGCTGGGCCTGGCGCCGATCATTATCCAGCAGATCTTCGACATCATCGAACAGCTACGCCGCGATGGCGTGACGGTGTTCCTGGTGGAGCAGAACGCCAACCAGGCGCTGAAGATCGCTGACCGGGCGTATGTGCTGGAGAACGGTCGGGTGGTGATGCAGGGCACCGGTGAGGCACTGCTGACCGACCCGAAGGTGCGCGATGCCTACCTGGGGGGTTGAATGAAAAAGGGCCTTCGGGCCCTTTTTTCTGCCCGCAGGACGTGTATCGTGGCCAGCTCTTTGGCAAAGATTCCCCGGAGCCCGCCCCATGCGCCTCACCCCTACCCTGCTGCTCAGTGCCCTGCTGCCGCTCTTCGCTGGCTGCCAGCTACTGGCCGAGCAGCCCCGTGACCCGAACATCGGCACCACACGCATGCAGGGCGAACTGAGCGCCAATGGCGGCCGCCTGTTGTTCAAGCCCTGCAGCGAAGCACGCCGCTTCGTGATCAACGACGTCGCCGGCACCGGCATCCTGCAGGAGTCCGCCAACCTGGCCAAGGACGCCAATGCCAAGTTGTTCGCCGACGTGCGCGGTCGCCTCACGGGCGCCAAGCAGGCCGACAACGACGGCCAGCTGGAAGTCAGCCGCCTGTACCGCCTGGAACCCTCCACCCGCGCTTGCGACGACCCCAACTTCAAGCAGCTGACCCTGCGCGCCAATGGCCATGAACCGGACTGGGACATCAAGGCCAGCGGCAAGGGCATGGTGCTCAACCGCATCGGCAAAGACCCGCTGCCTCTGCCATTTCTCGAAGAAGAAGTGCCCGGCGGCGGCCTGACCCTGACCAGCGAAGCCAACGGCCAGCACGTGGAACTGTGGGTCGCCCCGCAACGCTGCGTCGACAGTGCCACCGGCGCCATCCACCACCTGCGCGCCGAACTGCGCATCGACGGCCAGACCCTGCGCGGCTGCGGTTACTATGGTGGTGCGCGCGACAACTGATCACCGGGCGCTTTTATCCTGCCAGTCGGGGCGTCTAACAGCTTATACTTGGCGGTTTGTGTAAAGCCGCCGGCCGCCCATGGCCGGGATACTGGACCCTGCCATGCTACGAATCACCGAACTGAAGCTGCCCCTGGACCATCCCGACGAAGCGTTGCGCGAAGCCATCGTCCAGCGCCTGGGCATCCGCGACGAGCAACTGCTCAGCTTCAACCTGTTCAAGCGCAGCTACGATGCGCGCAAGAAGAACAGCGAACTGCTGTTCATCTACACCATCGACCTGGAAGCCAGCAACGAAGCCGAGCTGCTCAGCAAGTTCGCCGATGATCGCAACATCGGCCCAGCCCCCGACGTCACCTACAAGTTTGTTGGCCAGGCCCCGGCAGGCCTGCAGGAGCGCCCGATCGTGGTCGGTTTCGGCCCGTGCGGCATCTTTGCCGGCCTGTTGCTGGCACAAATGGGCTTCAAGCCGATCATCCTCGAACGCGGCAAGGAAGTGCGCCAGCGCACCAAGGACACCTGGGGCCTGTGGCGTAAAAGCGTGCTCAACCCTGAGTCCAACGTGCAGTTCGGTGAAGGCGGCGCCGGTACCTTCTCGGACGGCAAGCTGTACAGCCAGATCAAGGACCCGCAACACCACGGCCGCAAAGTGCTGGAAGAATTCGTCAAGGCCGGTGCGCCAGACGAAATCCTGTACATCAACAAGCCGCACATCGGCACCTTCCGCCTCACCGGCATGGTCGAACAGATGCGCCAGGACATGATCGCCCTGGGGGCCGACGTGCGCTTCCAGGAGAAGGTCACCGACCTGTTGATCGAAGATGGCCAACTGACCGGTGTAGTGCTTGAAAGCGGCGAGCAGTTGCACTCTCGCCATGTGGTATTGGCCCTGGGCCACAGCGCCCGCGACACCTTCCGCATGCTGCACGCCAAAGGTGTCTACATGGAAGCCAAGCCGTTCTCGGTGGGCTTCCGTATCGAGCACCCGCAAACGCTGATCGACAAGGCACGTCTGGGCAAGTACGCCGGCCACCCGAAACTGGGTGCCGCCGACTACAAGCTGGTTTACCACGCCAAGAATGGCCGCTCGGTATACAGCTTCTGCATGTGTCCGGGTGGCACCGTGGTCGCGGCCACCAGCGAGCCTGGGCGAGTCGTCACCAACGGCATGAGCCAGTATTCGCGTAACGAGCGCAACGCCAACTCCGGCATCGTCGTCGGCATCGACCCCGAGCGCGACTACCCGGGTGGCCCGTTGGCCGGTATCGAACTGCAGGAGCGCCTGGAAGCGCACGCCTATGTAATGGGCGGCAGCAACTACCAGGCACCGGCGCAACTGGTGGGTGACTTTGTCGCCGGCCGGCCCTCCACCGCACTGGGCAGTGTCGAGCCGTCCTACAAGCCGGGCGTGACCTTGGGTGACCTGGCGCCGAGCCTGCCGGACTTCGCCATCGAGGCGATTCGGGAGGCACTGCCGGCGTTCGACCGGCAGATCAAGGGCTATAACCTGCATGATGCGGTGTTAACCGGGATCGAGACGCGTACCTCGTCGCCACTGCGGATTACCCGCGGTGAGGATTACCAGAGCCTGAACCTCAAAGGGCTGTTCCCGGCGGGTGAAGGGGCCGGGTACGCGGGCGGGATCCTGTCAGCCGGTGTGGATGGCATTCGCATCGCAGAGGCGGTGGCGCGGGATATGCTCGGCCTCTGACTCTTTATCGACTGACAGGGCCTCTTCGCGGGTAAACCCGCTCCTACACGGAACAATGGCAATGGCCCCCTGTAGGAGCGGGTTTACCCGCGAAAGGGCCCGGTCCGGCATCAGACGATTCCAGCACCTACTCCAGACTTCCCCTCCCCCATCCTTCCCCAAATCCATCTAGGCTTGCCCCAGGCCTGCCAGCAACAACATATAACAAAAACGAATATGTTTTTTGTTTTAAGGAACATCGTCACAGGCTAGGGTGTACGCCCGCACCCTTCATAAACTGCTCATGGAGGGCCTACAGCCCGTGCGTAGCCTGTTTACCCGTTTCTTCCAGCTCGAAGCTGCCAGCGGCCTGCTGCTGATCGCCGCCGCCGTTCTGGCCCTGATCATCAACAACTCGCCACTGTCCGACCTGTACGGCGGCTTGCTCGACGTACCCGTCGCCGTCCAGGTCGGCGCGCTGAACATCGCCAAGCCATTGCTACTGTGGATCAACGACGGCCTGATGGCCCTGTTCTTCCTGCTCATCGGCCTGGAGGTCAAACGCGAGGTGGTCGACGGTCACCTGTCCAAGCCCTCACAAGTGATTCTGCCTGCCACCGCAGCCGTGGGCGGCATGGTGGTGCCAGCGTTGATCTACTGGTTCATCAACCGTGACAATCCTGCGGCCGTGGCAGGCTGGGCGATCCCTACCGCCACCGACATCGCCTTCGCCCTCGGCGTCCTGGCCCTGCTCGGCAAGCGCGTACCGGTGTCACTGAAGTTGTTCCTGATGACCCTGGCGATCATCGACGACCTGGGTGCGATCATTGTCATCGCCCTGTTCTACTCCGGCACCCTGTCGAGTGTGTCGCTGCTGCTGGCTGCGGCCTGTCTGCTGGTACTGGTGGCGATGAACCGGCTTGGCGTGATCAAGCTTGGACCCTACATGATCGTTGGCCTGATCCTGTGGGTCTGCGTGCTCAAGAGTGGCGTGCATGCCACCTTGGCCGGTGTCGCCCTGGCCTTTTGCATCCCGCTGCGTACACGCAATGCTGAGTCGTCGCCTCTTTTGGCGCTGGAACACGCCCTGCACCCTTGGGTGGCCTATGCCATCCTGCCCATTTTCGCCTTCGCCAATGCCGGCGTTTCGCTGGCAGGCATGACCCTAGACAGCTTCACCCACCCCGTGCCGATGGGCATCACGGTCGGCCTGTTGCTGGGCAAGACCGTGGGGGTGTTCGGCCTGACCTGGGTCGCGGTCAAGCTGCGCCTGGCCGCGCTGCCTGCGGGTGCGGGTTGGGGGCAAATTCTGGGGGTGGCGATACTCTGCGGCATTGGCTTCACCATGAGCCTGTTCGTAGGCTCGCTCGCCTTCGCCCCGGGTAGCAGTGAGTATGCTGGCATGGACCGCATGGGTATTCTTACTGGTTCGTTCTTTGCCGCGGTGATCGGCTACGCCGTCACCGCAATGGCCAGCCGCAAAACCAGCGCTGCCTGACTTGGCTGAAGCATGAAAAAACCCCGACTGGCAGCAGCCATGTCGGGGTTTTGTTTTACTGCGCTACGGTCAGTGCGAAACGCGGCTGGTACCGTCAACTGTCATGATGCGCACGCGCTCGCCAACGCGGAAGACTTCGTTCTCCTGCACGGCCTGCACATAGGCGCGCATGCTGCCATCATCTTCACGAACGGTAATTTCGACACCTTGAGTACGGGTCAGGCCTTCTTCTGCTGCGGAACCCGCCAAGCCACCGGCCACGGCACCGATCACGGCAGCCACGATGCTGCCACGGCCACCGCCCACGGCGCTGCCAGCTACGCCACCCACGATGGCACCGGCACCGCCGCCAATCGGGGTCTTGGTACCCTCGATCTTGACCGGACGCAGGGATTCGATGGTACCCATACGCACGGTTTGCACGCGGCGGGCTTCGTCACGAGAGTAGCTGTCACCGGTCAGGCTCGAGGCACAGCCCCCCAGCAGCAGCGACATGGTGGTAAAGGTCGCCACCAGCAAAGCGGATTTACGCATGGGTAAAGTCTCCATAAGTCAGGTGCTCATTAGACGCTGCACATTGACGGCTGTCACGGTACAAACGTAATAAAATTGTTTTCATTCAGCCGGGGTACAGCCTGCCGGGCTGTGTCGAAGGCCTTTCAAGTGAGACCAAGAATAGCCATGGATTACTTCATCGTCGTGGTCACCACCGTTACGGGACTGTATTTCCACTGGTGGTTGTATGTGCGCATGCGCCGCTGGATGGACCGCGACCTGGCGTTGTCGCTGGCAGGGGCCGATCCTGAAAAACGCGCGTTCATGCTGGAAAGGCTGGCGCAGGCGCGCCAGGAGAAGGTGGGGCGTAAGCAGCTGGCGGGGTGGTTGGAGCGCGAGGCGGCAGGTTATCCGGGGTAGCTTGATCAATGGCTGGGGCCGCTTGGCGGCCCCAGTTGCTCAGGGCGCCAGCCGCTCTCGCAGCCACTGCCCGTCCACCAGCCGATAGTTCAAACGATCATGCAGGCGGCTTGCCCGCCCCTGCCAGAACTCGATGCGCTCGGGCAACAAACGGTATCCCCCCCAATGCTCAGGGCAGTGCGGCTGGGTGTCGGAGAAACGCGCTTCGGTGGCCTTAACCAGGCCCTCCAGCTCTTCACGCCCGGCAATCACACGGCTCTGTGGCGAAGCCCAAGCCCCTAGGCGACTGCCCAGCGGGCGTACCTGGTAGTAGGCATCCGACTCCTGCGCCGTGACCTTCTGCACCCGGCCCTCGATGCGCACCTGACGCTCCAGGGCCGGCCAGAAGAAGGTCATTGCCGCAAAGGGGTTGGCTTGCAGTTGCTGGCCCTTGGCGCTGTCATAGTTGGTGAAGAAGGTGAAACCCTGCTCGTCGAGCCCCTTCAACAGCAAAACACGGCAATGCGGGCGACCTTCGCCGTCCACCGTGGCCAAGGTCATGGCGTTGGCTTCTACCGGTACCTGCTCGGTTTTCACCGCATCGGCGAACCACTGGTGGAACAGGGCGAACGGCTCCCCTGGTGCCTGGGCTTCGGCCAGGCCATCACGGGTGTAGTCGCGGCGCATATCGGCCAGGGATTGGGTCATTACTGCGGTTCCTTGACGATCAGTTGGTCTTCGCAGGGCTGTTGGCAGCTACTTTCTTGTCAACGGCAGCTTTCTTGGCGGCAGGCTTGGCCGGCGCAGCTTTTTTCTTGGCTGCAGTCTTCGCAGGCGTTTTGGCCTTGGCTACAGGTTTCTTCGCCGCAGCCTTGACGGCCGGTTTGCTGCCAGCGGCCTTGGCGGCGGGTGCCTTGGCATCCTGCACCGCCACCATCGAGGCCGGGGCGGGTGCCGGGGCGGCCTGCTGGTATTTGGCCAGCAGCGCGACCATGGTGTTTTGCGGGGTCAGCAACATTTCCACGCGGCGGTTCAGGGCGCGCCCCTCGGCGCTGTCGTTGGCAGCGCGCGGCATCACCGAACCCATACCCTTGAGGGTCAGGCGGTCACGCTGCAGGCCGCTGAGGCGGAAGATGGCCGATACCGAAGCGGCGCGCTCCAGGCTGAGCTTCTGGTTGGCAACGGCGGCACCGCTGCTGTCGGCATGGCCCAGTACCAGCACGGCAGTCTTGGGGTCGCCTTCGACCGTCTTGGCGACACGGGTGATCGGGCCCAGGGACATGGGCAGCAACATGTTCGGGCGATCGGGATTGTACGAGCTGTCCACCGGCAGGGTTACCGCCAGCACATTGTCACGACGCTCCAGCTCCAGCTTGCTGTCCTTGATCGCTTCGCGCAGCTTGGGCTCGTATTCGTCCAGCCAGGCCTGAGTGGCCTTCTGATCGATCTTCGGCACCACCGGCCCCTTGGCTTGCTTGTCGTCACCGCCGAACGGCCACCACCAGCGGCTGGAGCTTTCGGATTTGGCATCGGCTTTGGCCACGTTTTCAGTGACGGCTGACTTCACTTCCTGCTCGGCAACCTTGTCCGAACCGAAAGGCCACCAGCTGGAGCCACCTTCCTTGGAGCCGTCCGGGGAGTGACTGGCGCAGCCGGTTACGGCGGTCAGGCACAGGGCGAGTGCTAAGGTTTTATGTGAAGACATCAGCGATACACCATGAAATAGAAAGATATTTTGCCTACGAACTTCAGGCGTTGGCATTGAGGATAGTCAAAGGGGTGTGGCAATACCCGCATTACCCGATCAAAGGCAACCGGCAAGGACGCGTACCAGGTTCTGGGCGCGTGGGTCCATCAGCACGTAAGGGCCGAGGGTATTGACCACAAAACCGAAGGCCACATCGTACTCCGGGTCGGCAAAACCGACCGAACCACCGGCACCGGGGTGGCCAAAGGCGCGGGCGCCGAGACCAAAGGTGGCATTGGCCACATCGGGCTGGTCGAGCATGCAGCCCAGGCCGAAACGGGTCTGGGTGAGCAAGGTCCGGTCCTGGCCAAGGCTATGCTCGCGGGTCAGCTCATCGAGCAGTTCGGATTCAAGCAGGCTGCCGTCCAGCAGCCCGGCATAGAACCCCGCCAGGCTGCGTGCGTTGCCATGGCCATTGGCCGCTGGCTGCTGCATGCGCCGCCATTCCGGTTTGTTGGTGCTGGTCAGTATCGCGGGCGGGTTGGTAAAGGCACGGGTCGACAGTGCCTCAGGCTCGCGCATGGTCACCTGCAGCAAGCGTTGCGCTGCACTGTCTCCAGCATTGCCCTTGCCCCTGGCGATATGCGCCACGCGGTGGAACTCTTCGTCGGCCAGGCCAACATGGAAATCCAGCCCCAATGGGCGGGCGGTGCGGGCCACGATCGAGTCGCCAGGGCCACGGCCGTCGGCACGGCGAATCAGCTCGCCGATCAGCCAGCCATAGGTGATGGCGGCATAGCCGTGTTCCGTGCCTGGCGTCCACCACGGTGTCTCGGCTGCCAGGGCATCGACCATGAAATGCCAGTCATACAAGGCTTCAGCCGGCAACAGCTTGCGTATGGCCGGCAAGCCGGCACGGTGGCTGAGTAGCTGACGCAAGGTGATCGACTGCTTACCCGCCTGGGCAAACTCGGGCCAGTAGTTGGCCACTGGGGCATCGAGGGCCAGCTTGCCCTCGCCGACCAGCTGCAGGGCGGTAACAGCCGCGAAGGTCTTGGTGCAGGAGAACAGGTTGGCGATGGTATCGCTGTGCCAGGCCTGCTGGCCGTCCTTGTCGGCACTGCCAGCCCACAGGTCAACGACGGTTTCACCACCCACCTGGATGCACAGCGCGGCGCCACGCTCCTGGGGATCATCGAACAGCGCGGCAAAAGCTTCGCGCACAGCTTCGAACTTCAGCTCATAGTGACCCTGGATCTGCACCCGCTGCTCTCCGTACGACCATATTCAAAAAGGTGTGCATTGTTTCAGTAGTTGGGTGTTTTGCAAACTGGCTTGGGCCAAGTGGTCGCGGCACAAGGCCGCTCTCACCTGGGTTGACTGCATCCACCTGATCTCAGGGGGCCGGTTTTTCCAGCTCGGCACGCAGTTGGTTCATGGTTTGCAGATTGCTTTTGCGCACGGCATCGACAAACCCTGGATAGGGCATATCGGTAATCGCCACCAGCCCAAGGTGGCCGTTCTCACCATCGAGCAGGCGACCGCTGGCCGGTTGGTCGAGGTACTGGAACCAGTGCGCGCCAACGATCATCGGCTGCGCCATGGCTGCCTTGAGGAAGTTTGCATAGGCCGGGCCGCGATCCTCTTCCCGCGCCAGCTCCAATGGCCCCGGCCAGAACGGCCCGCGATCACGCGAGCCGAACTGGAACTCGGACACCAGCACCGGCTTGTCCAGCTCCGCCAGGCGGGCAAAGTCGTAGCCGTCCTGTGGCTTGAGGGTATAGAAGTTGAAGCTCAGAATATCGCAGAACTCGGCGCAGGCCTTGACCGCCTCCGGTGTGCTGACCGCATAGCGGCCACCCAGGAGCATGTGATTGGGCGCATGCCACTTCAACGAATCGGAAATGGTCTTGAAGTAGGTCTCGGCAAATACCCGCTGGAAGTGCTGGTAGTCCCGTTCGATTTCCGGGTGCTCCGGGTCAGGCAACGGCGCCTCGAAGCCAGGATCTTCCATGAGTTCCCAGGCGGTCAGTTCGATGCCCCAGGCCTTGGACAACCCTTCCTGGTTGCGATACTTGTCGCGCAACTGCTTGAGGAATGCGCGTTTGGCTGGCACGTCGGTGGTCAGGCGCAAGGTGCCGTAGGCCAGGCCATAGCGGCTCTTGGGGTCGCTTCCAGGGGCTGCCCAGGCCAGTTCGTTATCGGCGAAGTAACCGATGAGCCAAGGGTCGTCACGGTGATCACGCGCGGCGATGGCCACGGCACGCTCGGTGGCCATGGCAAAACGCGGGTCGAACGGGTCGGGCATGCGGCCCCACCAGTCCATGCCAGTGCTGATGCTGGCGTAGTCGCCTACGATCGACAGCGGCAAGGTATAGGGCATGCGTCTGGCTTGACCAAGCGCCGGCTCGCTCCAGTTGCCAACGGTGTTGAACCCCCAGGCCTGAAGGCGATCAAGCGCATGCGCCTGCCAGCGGTCGGCATCCAGCAACGGCGGCGCGCAATCGGCTGGCTGGCCCTCCACTGCGGGCGGGCAGGGTTTGCCATAGGTACGCTGCAGGTTGGCGGCGTAGAAGTCGAACCAGCGCCCCTGCTTGAAATTGCGCCCTTGCGACGAGGCATTGCCATCGTCGTTGTTGCTTTCGCCATAGAACGCCGCCAATGCATCGCCCTCAGCGGGCAAGGCCTTGAACATGCCTTCGCGCCCGGCGACATACGTACGCCCGCCGTCTGCCGCCACGGCGTTCACCCCCAGGGAATAGAACGGGTGCCCATCCGGCGTTACCAGGTACCAGCGGCCATCACGCTTTTCAGTGCGAAAGAAGCCCTTTGCTGCAAAGGCCGGCCCGCCCACCAGGCCACCGTAAGCGTCCAATCGCTGCTTGCCACGCTCTGCCAACCAGCCCTTGAGCTGTTGCTGTTCACGGGTATCGGCCGCCTTGAGCTGCTCGTCACTGGATACCTTCTCGGGCCAGTTGCCGCGAGTCGACTGGCCATAAGCATCAATCAGCTCGTGGTAGGCCGCCCTGTACGCCTGGTTGTCATCCTGGATACCGACACGCTCGATCAGCAGGCTCTGCGCCACCTTGGGGCTGGGAATGCTCAAGCTGACCGAGGTCACCTGCTTGAGGTCGATTGCACCGGCACTGCTGGTCAAAAGAAGGCGCTGACCACCATGATTCCAGGGCATCGGCGGGCCGGCGCGCATGCCCTGGTCCAACGGCGAACTGGCCGTCAGGGGCACCAGCACGGTTTGCGCGGGGCCCGCGGGCAGGTCGATACGGCTGGTCAAGGTGCGGCCATCGCTGCCTTGCACGGTGACATCCACGGTCAATGCCCAATCCATGGCACTTTGCAGGCGCAAGGTCAGGAACTGCCCGGCGGACCAGTCCCACACCCCGCTCTGCGGGCTCAGGCGCAGGGTCGGCTGCTGGGCCGGGTTGAACACCACACGCCGCAACACCTCGCCCTCGGCCGTTTGTTCCGCGTTGTACTGCGGCATGCCGGCATCCACGGTCGCCACATTGACCACCGAAGCCGGGCGCACGAAGCTGAACAGCGTCTGCTGCCCGGCCAGCAAGGGCGAACTGCACAACAAGGCGAAAACGGCGGGCAGGGTGCGGCGGATCATAAGGCTGGAGCTCTCCTTCAGGGCCCTGATGGGCCCAAGACGAGTGATGGACAATGCGCCGGCGCAAGTGCTCCGGCGGTCAGGAAATTTCCCGCCGGAACGGCGGCAGCGCATTGAGAATAGCCTTGCCGTAGCGCTGCGTGACCAAGCGCCGGTCAAGCAAGGTGATAACGCCGCGATCCTGCTCGGTACGCAGAAGGCGGCCGCAGGCCTGGATCAGCTTCAACGAGGCGTCAGGCACGGCAATTTCCATGAACGGGTTGCCGCCACGTGCCTCGATCCACTCGGCCAGCGCAGCTTCGACCGGGTCGTCGGGCACAGCAAAGGGAATCTTGGCGATGACCACGTGCTCGCAATACGCGCCCGGCAGGTCGACACCTTCGGCGAAGCTGGCCAGGCCAAACAGCACGCTGTGCTGGCCATCGTCGACCCGCGCCTTGTGCTTGTTCAGGGTTTCCTGCTTTGAAAGGTTACCCTGGATGAGCACCAGCTTGCGCCAGTCACGGTCCAGACCGTCAAACACATCCTGCATCTGTTTGCGTGACGAGAACAACACCAGCGCGCCACGTGCATCCTCGACGATGTTCGGCAGCTCGCGGATGATCGCCGCGGTGTGCGCTGCTGCATCGCGTGGGTCGGCCTGCAGGTCGGGGACCCGCAACAGGCCGGCATCGCCATGCACGAACGGGCTGGGCACCACGCAGGTGACTGCGTCGCGCGGCAACCCCGAGCGCATGCGGAAACGGTCGAACTTGCCCAGCGCGGTCAATGTCGCCGAGGTCACCAGCGCGCCGTGGGCCACGCTCCACAGGCTGCGCCGCAGCATGTCGGCGGCGAGGATGGGGCTGGCATTGACTTCGATGTCGAACAGCGCGCCACTTTCGGCCAAGGTCAGCCAGCGCGCCATGGGCGGGCTGTCTTCAGGGTCTTCGGCGGTAAAGGCCGTCCACAGTTCCCAGTTACCCTGGGCACGGGTGACCAGGCTGCCGAACAGCGGATACCACTCTTCGGCCTGATGGCTGGCGATGCCGATATTGACCTCGCCGTCCATGCCTTCCTTGAGCAGGTCAGCCAGGCGGGTGAACAGATCGTTGAGGCGGGCAAAGCCCTTTTTCAGTTCGATGCCCACTTCACGAATCTGCTCCGGCACCACCCCACCCTCGAAACGGTAACGCGGGCGCTCACGGCCTTCGGTGTCCTCGCTGGGACGGAAGTCAGCCACCTGTTCACAAAGGGTGAACATGAACTGCTGCTGGGTGCGTACTTCTCGCGCCAGCTCCGGCACCTGCTCGATGTACTTGCCCAGGTCGCCAGGCAGCGGATGCTGGGCCAGCAATTTGGTCAGGTTCTTGGCGGTCTGCTCCAGCCAGTCGGCGGTGGAACGCAGCCGCGAATAATGGGCGAAATGGCCGATGGCCTTGTCTGGCAGATGATGGCCTTCGTCGAACACGTACATGGTATCGCGCGGGTCAGGTAACACCGCACCGCCACCCAGGGCCAGGTCGGCCAGGACCATGTCGTGGTTGGTGACGATCACATCGACCTTGCCCATGCCTTCGCGGGCCTTGTAGAACACGCACTGCTGGAAGTTGGGGCAGTGGCGGCCGGTGCACTGGCTGTGATCGGTGGTCAGGCGTGCCCAGTCCTGGTCTTCCAGGGCCTCTGGCCAGCTGTCACGGTCACCGTCCCAGCGGTTGCCGGCAAGCTTCTCGATCATGCTGTTGAACAGCTTCTGGCTGCGCTCGTCGACTTCGATGCGGAAGCCTTCTTCCTCGAACAACTGAGCCGTGGCTGACTGGGCGTGGCCTTCCTGCAACAGGATGTCGAGCTTGGACAGACACAGATAGCGGCCACGGCCCTTGGCCAGGGCGAAGCTGAAGTTGAGGCCGCTGCTGCGCATCAGGTCGGGCAGGTCCTTGAAGACGATCTGTTCCTGCAGGGCCACGGTGGCCGTGGCGATCACCAGGCGTTTGCCGGCGGCCTTGGCAGCCGGGATGGCCGCCAGGCTGTAGGCTACCGTCTTGCCGGTACCGGTGCCCGCTTCCACGGCCACCACGGCAGGCTCGCCAGCGCGGCGGCCTTCATCGTCGCAGGCAATGTCGCCAAGCACTTTGGCCACTTCGGCGATCATCAGGCGCTGCCCATAGCGCGGCTTGAGGCTCTTGGCTTCGAGAAAACGCGAATAGGCGCCCTGGATAGTGGCTTTGAGTTCGTTGCTGATCATGGTCTGCAGGCGCCCGGAGGGCTGGATATATTTTCAGTGTTTCGCATGGGGCGGCTATCATACCCCGCTATTGCCCTTTCTGCCGCATGGAGATCCGAATGCTCGCCTTTGCCCTGCCCTACACCCTGCATGTTCTGGCCGCACTCGTATGGGTCGGCGGCATGTTCTTCGCCTGGCTGGTGCTGCGCCCGGCAACGGTTGCAGCCCTTGAAGGGCCTGCCCGCCTGCGCTTGTGGGTGGAAGTTTTCCGACGCTTCTTCGGCTGGGTCTGGCTGGCGGTGGCGATTTTGGCGATAAGTGGTATCGGCATGTTGCACATGCGCTTCAGCGGTTTCGAGACGGCGCCCCGGTACGTGCACGTGATGATCGGTGGCGGGATCGCCATGTTTGCCTTGTTCATGCGCATTCAGGCGTTGCTGCTGCCGGAATTGAAGGCAGCGGTGCAGGCCGAGGACTGGCCGACGGGTGCGGCGGTACTGGGGCGCATTCGGCGGATGGTGGGGGTCAATCTGCTGCTGGGGCTGGCAGTGGTTGCGGTGGCCAGTTCGCGACTGGTCATCTGACAGGCGCTGCGTGCAACCTGCAGCGAAGCCGGTGCCACGGTGCATGGCGCCGGCGTTGCCGGTGTTCGTGGGCAAGCCCGCTCCTGCAAGGGATCGCAGTGAGCATCAGAGGCGCTGCAAGATCAGTTCACCCGCGGCGCCTCCCGCGGGCGGGGAATGGACATGACATGGAAGATACCCGTCAACAGGATTTGCAAACGGTCAAACCAGCGGTGACTGCGCCCGCGCAGGCTGCGATTGAAAAACAGCACTTCAAGCAGGTGCAGGCCAAACAAGACGATGCCTGCGGCATTGATCAGCAGATTGAAGGGCAAGGGTTGTGGCATCAGCTGATTGAACAGCACCACCCCCCAGAAAGCGACCGTCAGGACCTTGCCCAGGCCCAGGATGAACTTCATACCACGCCCCTATAGAGAGTTGTCATGTCGAGGTGGCCTGATCGAGCAAACCGTGCGAACAACATTAACGGCAAGGCCAAGACAGGCGCCAGCACCACTCAGTTGAGGTACAGCTCCACCCGTCGGTTGCGCGCGCGGCCCTCCTCGGTTTCGTTGTCGGTAACCGGTTCGCTTTCCCCACGGCCCTGGCTGGTGACCTTGCCCATCTCCAGGCCCTGGCCGATCAGGTACTCGGCAACGCTGCTGGCGCGGCGTTCGGAAAGTGCCTGGTTGTAGCTGTCGGAGCCCACACCGTCGGTGTGCCCGATCACACGGACCTTGGCCACTGTCGGTGAATTGAGCTTCGCCACCAGGCCTTGCAGGCGTTGCTGGGCCGCCGGCGTCAGCTCGGCGGAGTCGAAGGCGAACATCACCGCGCCGTTGTCATCGAGGGTGATCACCTCTGGCGAGGGTTCGGGTGCACTGGCAGGTGGCGCGGCCGGGTACTGTTTCAGTGGGCAACCCATGTGGTCGACCGCCGTGTTGGCAGGGGTCTCGGGGCAGTGGTCGCGCCGGTCGAAAATGCCGTCACCATCTTCGTCACCGTCCTGGGCGTAACAAATCAGCCCGCCGGCGATGGCACCCAAGGCGCCGCCACCGGCAGCCCAGGAAGAACTCTCGATGGCCCCAAGGCCACCACCGACCAAGCCGCCCAGCAGGCTACAGATGGGCCAGGTCCTTTGATTGAGGGGCGCGCTGCCATCGCTGTGCGTAGCGCAGCCCGCGAGCAGGCTGGCAGCCACCAACAGCGGCAGTGCCGCCTTCGACGTCACACTCATGCTGAATGCTCCTGTGTCATTGGCCACAAACGGCTGGCCGGCATGAAGACGCGCCCGTGCCACTGCTCGAGGCACGGGCGCCCGCCGTCTTACCGCTGGATCTTGATCTCGGTACGACGGTTCATGGCACGCCCTTCGGCCGTGGCGTTGTCTGCCACCGGCTGGGTTTCACCCGCGCCGACCACCGAAACGAAGCTGCTGCGCGGTACACCGCTCTCGACCAGGTAATCGGTCACCGAATGGGCACGTCGCTCGGACAGTTTCTGGTTGTAGCTGTCGGAACCGACGCTGTCGGTATGGCCGCTGACGCTAAGGCGGGCAGAGGGCGCCTCCTGTTTCAGGCGCGTGGCAATGGTATTGAGGCGCTCTTTGTCACTGGCCGTCAGGCGCGCAGAATCGAACTCGAAGTGCACATCGCGGATGACAATGACTTCTTCCTTCTGCACCACCACTTCTTCGACCACCGCAACCGGCTCAGGCGGGCATCCGTTGGCATCGACCTGCACACCACGCGGGGTGCCAGGGCACTTGTCACGGCTGTCAGGCACGCCGTCGCCATCCTCGTCGCCATCGCCATGGGCCCAGCAATAGCCCGCCGCCAGGCCACCGCCCAGCAACGCGCCCCAGCCAGCCCAGCTGGAGCTTTCGATGGCGCCCAGGGCGGCGCCGCCTACACCCCCGACGGCGGCACATTTCGGCCAGTCGGTTTTTTGCAAACCTGCACAACCAGTCAACACACTGGTGAGCAGTACCAGGGGTAACGCTGTGCGTACTATGCTCATTTCATTGCTTCTCCTAGGGGGAATCGGCATAAGGCCGATCTCTGGGAGTAAAGACCGCGCATTCCAACCCTGCCAGCAATAAGCTACGACACGGTCACATGCCCCTTTGCCCGCACGCCGCGGCCCGCTAGTCTTGGATGACTTGAACGAGGAATGGCAATGACCGAAGGTTTCTCCACACGCACCCCGCAACAAGCCCTGGCAGCCCTGCTCGAACGCTTCACTCCACAACGGCTGCTGCTGGTGGGTACCCGCTTTCCGGCGCTGGACGCCTTCGCCCAGGCGCACCCCCAGGTGACCATCGACACCGCCGCCCCTGGCCCGCTGCCGGCCGACCTGGCCGCCAAGCGCTTTGACCTGGCGGTACTGGTGGACTGCCTGGAACACTTGCCCAAGCGCACCGGCCTGGAGCTGCTCGGCGGTATTCGCAACCTCAATGCCAGCCGGGTTGCAGTGCTGGCCGACCTGGCTGCCTGCGGCTGGCAGGACACCGACTTTTTCGCCCTGGCCATGTCGGCCAGCGAGAAATTCTGCCGTGACCAACAGGTTTTGAGCCTGTTCACCTATGATCTACATGACTATAAGCAGGTCCCGGACTGGCTCAATGCCAGGTTCTGGGCCAACCCTGAAAACTTCGGCAAGTACTGGTGGTGATGATGAGTGTCTCGGTCTGCCCTTGTGGCAGTGGCAACCTGCTTGACGCCTGCTGCGGGCATTACCATGCCGGTACCCCGGCACCGGATGCCCAGGCCCTGATGCGCTCACGCTACAGTGCCTACGTGCTGGGCCTTATTGACTACCTGGTAGCCACCACCCTACCGGCCCAGCAAGCCGGCCTGGACCGTGCTGCCATGGCCGACTGGAGTGCACAGAGCACCTGGCTGGGCCTGGAGGTGGAAAGCGCAGAAGTGCTGGGCGGCCAACCCGAGCACAGCTTCGTCACCTTCACCGCACGCTGGCACGACCAAGACGGCGATCATCAGCACCGCGAACGCTCGGCGTTCGTCCAGCATGCCGGCCGCTGGTACTTCATCGACCCCACGGTCGGGTTGAAGGCCGGGCGCAACGACCCCTGCCCTTGCGCCAGCGGGCACAAATTCAAGAAATGCTGCGCCAGCTACGTCGGGAACTGAACATGATCGAGCGCACCCGTCTGCTACTGCTCGGTGCGCTGCTGGCATGGCTGACGGGCTGTGCGAGTTGGGGCGAGGACTGGCGCGAGCCCGAAGTGCATCTGGTCGAGGTCGAAACGGTCAAGGCCAGGTTGCTGGAACAGGAGTTCGTGCTGCACCTGCGGGTCGACAACCCCAATGACAGCCGCCTGTTCATTCGCAACGTGTCTTATGCAATACGCCTCAATGACCTGCTACTGGTGCAGGATGAAGCCAGCGTATGGCGCAGCGTGGGCGGGCATGCAGGGCGCACTTTCAAGATCACCGCACGAACCAACCTGTGGCAGCACCTGAAGCCACTGGCCAAGCTGCTCAGAAGCAAGCAGCCCCTGCATTACACCCTGCAGGGCGAACTGGCGACCGGGCTGCTCATCCATCGGGACCTGCACATCTCGCGCAGTGGTGAGATAATCCCCGGCGATCACATACCGGAGTAACCCTGCAATGTCCCAACAACCCCACGTTCATGGCCCTGACTGCAACCATGACCATGATCACCACCACGACCACGGCCATGTACACGGCCCGCACTGCAACCACGGTCCCCAAGAACCGGTGCGCAACGCCCTGAAGGACGTTGGCCGCAACGACCCGTGCCCGTGCGGTAGCGAGAAGAAGTACAAGAAGTGCCACGGCGCCTGATCGACTGACGCGATTCAACATCTGAGCGATTGCGCGATCACTGTGGGAGCGGGCGCGCCCGCGAACACGGGCGAAGCCCGTGCCATACACCGCGTCGCATGCTTCGCGTGCTTGCCCTCTCCCACAGGTACCGTGCCAGCCTCTGGATCATGAGCCTGACACAGGAGGCTACGCGGCCTTTCGCCGGTTAGCCCCCAGCAGATCCTGGTACCAGAGGCCGGCATCATAGGCGATGGTCACCAGGGTGGTCTCGACATACCGCGGGTGCTGGGCCATGCGCTGGGCAACCGCCAGGCAGGCAGCGGCTGTATTACCGACAAAAATGCCACTCTGCATGTAGAACCAGCGCTGTGCGGCGAGCATTTCTGCATGTTGCACCTGAGCCCGCTCGTCCACCAGCGACCAGTCCATGAACGGCGGGCAAACGCCCACGGCCATGCCTTCAAAACGATGATCGGCGAACACGCCAGCCCTCGAATCACAGCCATTGGGGTCGACCAGCACCGTCGACACGTCGAAGCCATGGTCTTTCAGCCCCAGGGTGATACCCGTGAAACTGGCGCCAGTACCCGCACAGCCCACGAACAGGATCTGCCGCCCTGCCCCGGCGTTGGTCAGTTGCAGGGCCAGTTCACTGGCGGTCTGATAACGATGGGCCTCGATGCCCACCGGGTTGTTGAACTGGTCGGTGTAGAAGTATGACTTACCCAACGCGGCCTGGTTATCCAGGTGATGCATCACCACGTCCTTGGGTGTGGCACCGGCCATCAGCATTTCCTTGCCGATCAGCCGAGCACCGAAACACTCCAGCAGATCCCGCTTGGTCTGGCTGAAGCTCAGCCCGACCGCCAGCTCTACGGCGACCTGGTACTTGTGGCAGGCCGCCAGCAAGCCAAAGCCGAAGCTCCCACCGGTTTTTTCGATGACGGTCGTCACCCCGGGAATGATGTCCCCCTTGCGCACGGCATGTTCGATGATCCGCCGCGCCGCCCGGTATTTGTGGCTACCGCCTGGGTTGTTCATTTCCAGCTTGGTGTAGATACGATCGCTGACACTGATGAGCTCGCTCATTTGCGGCTACCTTCCATTGACGTTTGCAGGCAGGCCTTGTTCTGCAGCAGGCCGGCAGTGGCAACCAGCAGCCCCAGGCAGAGGACCATGCAGATGGCGTTGGTACCGTCCCAGCCAACCGAGCTGAGCAACAGCGAAGGGCTGAATGCGCCGAGGGTGGCAAATATGGCAATGGCCAGGTCGTTCTTGCCCTGCATCTGCATCGCTGCCGGGCTGTTCTGCAGTGACTGGGCCAGCAAGGCACCTCCGCCTACGTAAGTGAGGTTCCAGCCCAGCCCGAGGGCAATCAGTGCCAGGGTCATCATGGCGTAGCTGTGCGACCAGATATTCATCGCCGAGCAACCGATCAACAGGGCCAGGCCCGCGCAAATGGTGGTCTTGATACCCAGCCGCTGGATGATGGCGCCGGTGAAGAACGACGGGGCAAACATGGCAATCACATGCCACTGGATCGCCAGGCGGACGTCGGTGAAGTCCTCGTGCATGTGTTTCATGTGCATCGAGGCCTGGATCATCAGCAGGTTCATGATCCCGTAGCCCAGCGCAGCGACAGCCATTGCCACAACCACGCTCGGGCCTGCCGGCTCGGCACGGACACTGGCCGGCTTTGCTGCGCTGTTGACCGCGCTGGCCTTACCGGCATCGTTGGGCAGGCACAGCGCAATCAACAATGAAAGCAACGCCAGGCCGACAAACGCGGCATAACACAGCGAAAACAGGGGGTAACCACCCACGTCACGCAGCCACTCGGTAAGCGTCGGCCCGACGACAGCAGCAATGACCCCGCCCGCCACGACCAGCGAAAGTGCCTTGGGCTTCAAGGCCTGGGAAAGATTGTCGGTTGCCGCGAACCGGTTGAAGTTGGCGAACGCGATGTACACACCCAATGCAGAGTGGCTGAGGACCAGCGTTGGAAAATGCTGGTGCTCCACCGCCAGAAAGCCGCTGACGCCAGACAGCGCCAGGGGAATCGCGCCCAGCATGAACGCCTTTTTACGGCCGATGCGGCTCATCAGCCTGGAGACCGGATAAGTTGCCAACATCAGGCACAGAAACTGGAACCCGTACGGCACCGTGGACCATGCGGCATCAGGCGCCAGCGCAGCCCCGACAATGGCGGCCATCGTCACCGACATCACGGCAGTCGTCAGGTTGATCGACTGTGCCGTGAAGTACAGGTACGTGCGCCGCGGTAACGTGCTGTTCATAGTGCGTGCTCGTGATAAGTGGACAAGTCGATTTCGGCCTCGGGGAACACGCAGATCAGCCGTTCCTTGCCTTTACCCAGGCGTTTGCGCTTGACGCTAAGGCGCCCGATGCGCCGAGGCGAATCGAGGTGCGTACCACCGCACGGGATTTCGATGCCGTCGTAGGTCCACAAACGCGCGTCTTCCAGGCCTTGAACCGCGTAGTGCTCGATCGGCGCATCGCAGCCAATCAGTTCATTCGCCCGTCGTTCAATTTCAAGCACGTCTTCAGCCGTGAACGCGTCCTCGACCAGGAAGTCGAAACGTGCCGTGTCCTCCTTGATATGGCAGCCGATAGTCCATTGCTTCAATTCTTCACGCAGCCCGATGGCGGCGGCATACAGGAAGTGACTGGCACTGTGAGACAACGTCAGCCGTTCGCGCCGTTCAATATCGATAGTGACGCGGGCCGGCATGCCTACGGTGACTTCATCCAACAGGTGTAAATCATCCGGGTGCAGGCTGTGAATAATAATGCCGCCCAGTTTTCCGCCTTTGAAACCGTCCAGGCGAATAGGGCTACCGTAGAGTTTTTTAACCCAGACGAATCGCACGGTACCCACCGGTAATTCAATGGTGCCGAAGTCCGCTTCCTGGCCGCCCCCTTCTGGATAGGCCACCGTACTCAGCAACTCGATGCCGTCACTGTGCACCCGCGCTACTTGCGTATTCGCGCCCGCCAGGTACTGGTCTTTGTAATACAGTTTTTCGGTATTTCTTAAAACTTCATAGTTCAGAGCGTTCATGATTCCAATACCACCTGCAATGATGTTTTAACCTGTACCCGGGCAGCGGCTGGGACGTCTTTGGTCACAATGCAGCCCGGCCCGATAAACGCACCGTCACCGACATGAATAGCGCCCAGCACACTGGCGAAAGCGCCGATCTGTACCCGGTTACCCAACGTCGGGTGCCTGGGGCTCGAGGGGTTGTCACTGATACCGCGGGCGCCCAGGGTTACGCCGCCAAGCACGTAGCAGTCGTCACCAATGGTCGACGTTTCGCCAATGACGGTGCCCATGCCGTGATCGATGATGAAGCGCGCACCAATGCGGCTGCGGAAATGGATCTCCGCCCCCGAAAGCATTTTTCCGCGCCTGGAGATCATGGCGGCCAGGCATTGACCGCCGGCGCCGTAGGTCGCGGCGCTATTGTTATAGATCCAATGGGCAAGCCGATAATGCAAAACCGCAGAATAAGAGGTGTAGGTTTTTGCAATGAAGACCAGGTCGCGGCCGGCAGCCGGATCTTTCATGGCAAATGCCTGTAAATCGGCATGTGCCTGTTCAGTCACACGTTCAATGACCGGTGTTTCTTTCAGTGCTTCGAACTCGACGATTGAACAACACTCCAATAACGCCGAGGTCACAAGATTCTTTACAACTTTGAATGACTCCAGTTCGTCAGGGACAGGAAGCCTGGCAATGACGGCTGATTGCATGTCCATAGGGTGCATGGGCTTGATATCCAGTTGTCTGGTCTGCACAGACGCTAAAAGTGCCGCCTTTGTTGGCAGCCGAAAGTTCCGACACGGGGATATTGGCATGTGCTGGCCATTTGCAAACGAACAGTCGACAAGCATTTCCGTTAACTGTTAGGCTTTTTTTTCTAACGGTTTCGGATCTGCCATGATTCCCTGCAGCCTTCATCACCTTTTGAAACAACGCCTGGAAGCAGGCGAGTGGTTGCCCGGGCAACGCATGCCCTCCATCCGCAAGCTGACCGCTGCAGTGGACTTCAGTTACCACGACGTCGTGTCGGCCTATGCCCAGCTGGTCAGCGAAGGGGTATTGACGGCATCACCTGGGCGAGGCTACTTCGTGGCAAACCGCGCCAGGCAGACCAGCGTGATCCACGAACCCGAGTGCATGGCCGGCGACCCCCTGTTCCGGCTGCTGCAGGGCGGCCAGCACTTCACCAAGCTGGGCAGCGGCTGGCTGCCCCCCGCGTGGCGCGACACCGAACTGCTGGCCAAGGCAATTCGTCGCACAGCGCGGCTGGAGCAGAGCTCGCTGGCAGAGTACGGCGACATCCAGGGGTACCTGCCCATGCGCAAACAGCTGTGCGTGCACATGAAACGGCTGACCCGTGTCGAAGCCCGGCCCAACCAGTTGCTGACCACACTGGGTGCCACGCAAGGCCTGGACCTGGTTGCACGGTTACTGATCAAACCGGGCGACCACGTTTTCGTCGACGAGCCGGGCAACGGCAACCTGATCAAGCTGATCCAACTGGCTGGCGGGCACGTCGTCGGCATTCGGCGGACCCAGGACGGGCCAGACGTGGAAGAAATGAGAAGCCACCTGGCCAGGCACAAGGTCAAGGCGTTTTTCTGCAACAGCACCTTCCACAACCCGACCGGCAGCAACATCAGCCCGCACAACGCCTTCAGCGTCCTGCGCCTGGCGGTGGAGCACGAGTTCTTCGTGGTCGAGGACGATGTCTATGGGGACTTCAGCCCTGCTGTGCGCCAGACCTTTGCCGAGCTGGACAACCTTGACCGGGTTATCTACATCGGCAGCTTCTCCAAATGCCTGTCGGCATCGCTGCGCGTGGGGTTCATTGCCTGCTCGCAAGACCTGATCGAACCGCTCACACGCCTTAAACTGCTGACCTGCGTCGCCGTCCCCGCGTTTTGCGAACGCTTCGTCAACACCATATTGTCGGATGGCACGTATGCCCGGCACATGAAAGACGTGCAGCAGCGCCTGATCCGCCAGCAAGTGCAAACCCAACGCTTGCTGCTCGAGCGCGGCTGGCAGTTCGATATTGCGCCGCAAGGGGGTATGTTCCTTTGGGTCTACCACCCGGACCTGCCCGACCTGCAACCTTTCATGCGTAAACTGGAGCAGCACAAGATTCTGCTTATGCCGGGCTCTGCATTCGCGGTGAGCCGTGACTACCAACGCTACACGCGCATCAATTGCACGCATTTTTCCGACGCCTTGGCCGAGCACTTCGAGGTTTGACCCGACGCGATCAAATAAACCGACCTGGGACCTTGCATGGCGCCTGCGCGCTTACTACCTTAGCGCCTTTCCAAACCAGCCTCGCCTTGCAGGAGCCCTTGCCATGGCCGCCCCCGCCTTTCCTCCCTTCCGTCTGCGGTTTGCAACCGCTGCCACCCTGCTCGGCATGCTCGGGCTGGCCGGCTGCCAGACGGGCGGCTACCAGGATAGCGTGCCACCGACCAGCGGCGTGCAGCCGCTCAAAGGCCTGGCACAGAATGTTTCGGTACGGCGCAATGCCATGGGCGCGCCGCTGATCGAAAGCAGCAGCTTCCATGATGCGCTGTTCAGCCTGGGCTATGTGCACGCCGGCGACCGCATCGAACAGATGGTCGCCATGCGCCTGCTCGCCCAAGGCCGTCTGGCCGAACTGGCCGGCAGCGAGGCGCTGGATATCGACCGCCTCATGCGCGCCGCCAACCTCAAGCAAAGTGCCGCCCAGCAATACGCCGACGCATCGCCACGGCTCAAGCGCTTCTTCGACGTGTACGCGCGCGGGGTCAACGCCTACCTGTTCCGCTACCGCGACAAGCTGCCAGCAGGCCTGGCCAGTAGTGGCTATCGCCCCGAGTACTGGAAGCCTGAAGACTCGGCGCTGATCTTCTGCCTGTACGCGTTCAGCCAGTCGGTCAACCTGCAAGAGGAACTCAGCGCCCTGACCCTGGCGCAGAAAGCCGGTAGCGACAAGCTGGCCTGGTTGCTGCCCGGGGCCCCGGACGAGCCGTTGGCCGAAATGGAAGTGGACAAGCTCAAGGGCCTGAACCTGGCCAGCCAGTTGCCAGGGCTGCCCGCCCTGGCAGCTGCCAGCCAGAAGCTCGCCGACCTCGACCTGCTCGGTAGCCCGGGGTCGGCCAACCTGGCCCTGGGCCCGCAGCGCAGCCGCAGCGGCAAGAGCCTGCTGGCCAGCGACAGCCGCGCCGCCTGGGCCTTGAGCCCGGTACAAATCAATACCAGCAAGTACCAGGTTGCCGGCCTGTCATTGCCGGGCCTGCCAATTGTGCTGGCCGGCTACAATGGCAAGCTGGCCTGGAGCAGCAGCGCGGTCATGGCCGACAATCAGGACCTGTTCCTCGAGCAGCTGCGCCGCCAAGGCAATCAGCTGAGCTACCTGGCCGATGGCAAATGGCTGCCGGCCCGCGCCCGCAGCGAAACCTACTTCGTACGTGGCCAGCGACCCGTGCGCGAAGTGGTGTACGACACCCGCCACGGCACCCTGCTGGCCCAGCCAGAAAACGCCAGCCTGGGCCTGGCGCTGAACCTGCCCCAGTTCAAAGGTGATCGTAGCCTGGATGCTCTGTTCGACCTGACACGGGCCAAGAACGTGGAGCGGGCCTTCGACAGCACACGTGAAGTGACGGCTGCTGCCGTCAACTTCGTTTTCGCCGAGCCTGAGCACATCGGCTGGCAAGTCAGTGGCCGCTACCCCAATCGCCGCGAAGGCCAGGGCCTGCTGCCCTCGCCGGGCTGGGACGGGCGTTACGACTGGGACGGCTATGCCGACCCGATGCTGCACCCGTACGACCAGGACCCGCCCGCAGGCTGGATCGGCCACGCCAACCAGCGCAGCCTGCCGCGCGGCTATGGCATGCAGCTGTCCAGCACCTGGTACTACCCCGAACGTGCCGAACGCCTGGCACAGCTGGCCGGCAACGGTCGCCACGACAGTCGCAGCCTGATGGCCCTGCAGAACGACCAAGTGACCCTGCTGGCCAACAAGCTCAAGCAGATGTTCGACGCACCCGGCATGGCCCAGCCACTGAAGCAGGCGATCGACGCCCTCCCCGCCGGGCAGCGCGACAAGGCCCGCGACACGCTGGCCCGGCTCAAGGCCTTCGATGGCCGCCTGAGCCCGGTGTCGGCCGATGCCGCGCTGTACGAGTTGTTCTTGCAGGAGGTCGCTCGCCAGACCTTCCTCGATGACCTGGGCCCGGAGGCCGGCCCCGCGTGGCAGGCATTCGTCAGCAATGCACGTTTGTCGTTCTCGGCGCAGGCCGATCATCTGCTGGGCCGCGATGACAGCCCCTTCTGGGATGACCGCAACACGCCGCAAAAAGAAGACAAGCCCGCCATCCTCGCCCGCAGCCTGGCGGGCGCAATGGAGGCCGGGATCGCGCAGCTGGGTGCCGACCGACGCACCTGGCAGTGGGGCCAGCTGCACCAGTACCGCTGGCCGGCACCGGCCTACCATGGCCTGGGTGATGCGATCAGCCGTGCGCCGCTTGCCGCAGGCGGCGACTTCACTACCCTGGCCCTCACACCATTCGCCTGGGGCAGCGACTTCGACACGCATCTGCCAGCCTCGGCACGGATGATCGTCGACTTCGGCCAGGCCGAACCGTTGCAGATACTGACCAGCAGCGGCCAGTCCGGCAACCCGGCCAGCGCGCATTACCGCGACGGGCTGGATGCCTGGTTCAAAGGGCGCTTCATGAGCCTGCCACTGCAACAGCAGAATTTCGGCAGGGCGTATGGCAACCAGCGGCTTACATTGGTACCGGGGCGGTAACGGCATTCTTCAGGGGGCATGAGGGGGCTTGATGAAGTTTTTCAGCAGCGCCCTCCCAAATCCATCCGAACTAACGTCTGGCACCATGCCTCTTAACGGATAACCCCAGAACCAGTGCCCGTGCCATGGACCTTGTCATCGCCCGCCCCGAAGGCCTGTACTGCCCGCCCGGAGATTTCTACATCGACCCCTGGCGGCCCGTGGACCGGGCTGTCATTACCCACGGCCACGGCGACCACGCACGCACCGGCAATGGCCATTATCTGACCGCCAGCCCCGGTGCCGGCATTCTGCGCAGCCGCCTGGGCCAGGACATCCATTTGCAGACCCTGCCCTACGGTGAGCGCCTGCTGCACCAAGGCGTGACGTTGAGCCTGCACCCAGCCGGGCACGTGCTGGGTTCGGCACAGGTGCGCCTGGAGTATCGAGGTGAAGTCTGGGTTGCATCCGGTGACTACAAGGTAGAACCCGATGGCACCTGTACGCCCTTCGAACCGGTGGCGTGCCACACCTTCATCACCGAGTCGACCTTCGGCCTGCCGATCTACCGCTGGCCAAGTCAAAGCGAGATCTTCGCCAGCATCAATGCCTGGTGGCGGGCCAACCGTGAACAGGGCAAGGCCAGCGTGCTGTTCTGCTATGCCTTCGGAAAGGCCCAGCGGATTCTGCATGGGCTGGATGCCAGCATCGGCCCGATCCTCGTGCATGGCGCCATGGAGCCGCTCAACCGGGTGTATCGGGATGCCGGTATCCGCCTGCCGGAAACCCGCTACGCAGGTGATATACCGCGCAACGATCCTCTTCTGCGCCAGGCACTGGTCCTGGCGCCCCCATCAGCCGGCGGGAGTAGCTGGATGCGCCGTTTTGGCGATTACAGTGATGCCTTCGCCAGCGGCTGGATGCTGCTACGCGGCGCCCGCAGACGGCGCGGCGTGGACCGAGGCTTTGTGTTGTCCGACCACGCCGACTGGCCCGGCCTGCTCTGGGCCATTGGCCAGACCGGTGCCCAACGGGTGATGGTCACTCACGGCTCGGTCGAGGTACTGGTGCGCTACCTCACCGAACAAGGCCTGGATGCCCGCGCCTTTGTCACCGAGTATGGCGACGAAGACGATGTGCCCAACACCGCCCCCTCGCCATGAAAGCCTTCGCTACGCTGTTCCTGCGCCTGGACGCGACCACCTCCAGCAATGCCAAGCTCGAGGCACTGCGCGACTACTTTGACATGGCGCCCGCCGACGATGCTGCCTGGGCGGTGTATTTCCTGGCCGGCGGGCGCCCACGCCAACTGGTGCCCACCCGCCTTCTACGTGAACTGGCAACGGCACTGGCTGGCCTGCCGGACTGGCTTTTCGAAGAAAGCTATCAGGCCGTGGGCGACCTGGCCGAGACCATTTCGCTGCTGCTGCCGCTGCACGCCGATGGCAACGAGGAAGGCCTGGCCACCTGGGTGGAACAGCACTTGCTGCCCCTGCGCGGGCTGCCGCCTGAGCAAGTCCGCCAGCGCCTGCCGCCGCTCTGGGCCCGGTTGGACCGCGCCAGCCTGATGCTATGCCTGAAGCTGATCACTGGCAGCTTTCGCGTGGGCGTGTCAAAGCTGCTGGTCACCCGCGCCCTGGCGCAACTGGCCGGGCTGGACGCCAAACGCGTGGCCCAGCGCCTGGTCGGCTACACCGACATAGGCCATCGCCCGACTGCAGCCAGTTACCAGAGGCTGATCGCCCCAGAGTCCGCCGATGAACACAACCAGCGTGGCGGCCAGCCCTACCCCTTTTTCCTGGCCCATCCGCTGCAAGTGTCCAGCGATCAATTCGATACCCTGCTCGGGCCACCAAGCGATTGGCAAATCGAATGGAAATGGGACGGCATTCGGGCGCAAGTGGTGAAGCGCGATGGCCAGCTGTGGGTGTGGTCACGCGGCGAAGAACTGGTTACCGAGCGTTTCCCCGAACTGCATGGGCTGGCACAGACGTTGCCCGATGGCGTGGTGCTCGATGGCGAGATCCTGGTCTGGAAACCCGGTGAAACCGAGACGGAACTGGCCGTGCAGCCTTTCGCCTTGCTGCAACAGCGCATCGGTCGCAAAACGCTGGGCAAAAAGCTGCTGAACGATGCGCCGGTGGTGTTGCAGGCCTACGACCTGTTGGAGTGGCAGGGCGATGACTGGCGCAGCCGACCGCAGCACGAACGCCGAAGCCAGCTGGAACGCCTGGTGGATGAACACCCACTTGCCCCCGTGCTGTTGTCGCCTTTGCTGCAAGGCCCGGACTGGGCCGACCTTGCCCGCCAGCGCGAACAGTCACGCAGCCTGGGCGTGGAAGGGCTGATGCTGAAGCAGCGCGAGGCCCTGTACGGCGTGGGGCGCACCAAGGACATGGGCATTTGGTGGAAGTGGAAGATCGACCCGTTCAGCGTCGATGCGGTGCTGATCTATGCCCAACGGGGCCACGGCCGCAGGGCCAGTCTGTACAGCGACTACACCTTTGCCGTATGGGATGCACCGGCAGGCACCCCAGGTCGGGCGTTGGTGCCCTTTGCCAAGGCCTATTCAGGGCTCAGTGACGAAGAAATGCGCAAGGTCGACGCCATCATCCGCAAGACTACGGTGGAAACGTTCGGGCCGGTGCGCAGTGTGACCCCAACGTTGGTGTTTGAGCTGGGCTTCGAAGGCATCGCCCTGTCCCGGCGCCACAAAAGCGGTATCGCCGTGCGCTTTCCGCGCATGCTGCGCTGGCGGCTGGACAAGCCGGTGGAGGAGGCAGATGACCTGGCCACCCTGCAAGCGCTACTGGCCTGAAAAAGTTTGCGATGCCCGACTGCTGCAGGATGAGGCGCATTCGCTGAAACTATGCTTCTATTTTTGAGCCGACCCGTGTCGCAGACCGTTTTCGCCACGCAGCCAGGACCAACATGCACCATTCAACCCATGACCTGCTCTCCCCCGTACCGGGCATCACCCGCCAACTGCACAGTTTCCACTTCGGCCCCCGCAGTGGTGGCAAAGTCTATATACAGGCCTCACTGCACGCCGACGAGCTACCGGGCATGCTGGTAGCCTGGCACCTTAAGCGCCGTCTGGTCGAGCTGGAACAGCAAGGCCGACTGCAGCGCGAGATCATTCTGGTGCCGGTGGCCAACCCGGTGGGCCTGGAGCAAGTGCTGCTGGATGCGCCATTGGGGCGTTTTGAACTGCAAAGCGGCGAGAACTTCAATCGCAACTTCGTCGACCTGTCGGACAGCATCGGCGACCTGATCGAAGAACACCTCACCCAAGACCCGACGCACAACCTTGCACTGATCCGCGAATACCTGCGCCGCGGCCTGGACGCACACCCGGCCCGCACCCCCCTGCAGGCCCAGCGCCTGATACTGCAGCGCCTGGCCTGCGATGCCGATATGGTGCTGGATCTGCACTGCGACTTCGAAGCAGTCGAGCACCTGTACACCACCCCCGATGCCTGGCCCCAGATCGAACCCTTGGCCCGTTACCTGGGCGCCCAGGCCAGCCTGCTGGCAACCGACTCGGGCGGGCAGTCGTTCGATGAATGTTTCAGCCTGGTCTGGTGGCAATTGCAGCAGCGTTTCGGCAAACGCTTCCCGATTCCGCTGGGCTGCTGCTCGGTCACCGTCGAGCTGCGTGGCCAGGCGGATGTCAGCCATGATCTGGCCAGCAAGGACTGCCAGGCCATCCTCGACTTCCTGACCCACGCGGGTGTCATTGAAGGCACCAGCGCCGCCCTGCCCGCGCTGTTACGCCACGCCACGCCGTTGGCCGCGGTGGAACCCGTGGCAACGCCACTGGGTGGGTTGCTGGTTTACCACGCCAAACCGGGCCAGCACCTGGAGGCCGGCCAACTGATTGCCGAGGTCATCGACCCACTCAGTGACCGAGTCACCGCCCTGCGCAACAGCCAGCCAGGCCTGCTGTATGCGCGTAGCGTACGGCGCATGGCCACGGCTGGCATGGTCATCGCCCATGTAGCCGGCGAACAGGTATGCCGCAGCGGCTACCTGTTGGCCAATTGATCCGGTAAAACCATTGCAGCCGGCAAGTGGTCTGTAGAAGCACAGCCTTCGGAGGGCCATCTGCCTCATGCCTGCTGCTACCGACCTCGCCAATGCCTGGTTTGCCAAGCGCGGCTGGAAGCCCTTCGCTTTCCAACGGCGCGTATGGGCTGCCGTCGAACGGGGGGAGTCCGGTTTGCTGCATGCCAGTACCGGTGCCGGCAAGACCTATGCGGTCTGGCTCGCTGCACTACGTGCGTTCAAGCCCAGGCCCCAGGGCCGCCACTTGGCCCCCATACAGGTGGTGTGGGTGACGCCCATGCGGGCCCTGGCCGCCGACACCGCACGTGCGTTGCAAGCGCCGCTTGATGAGCTCCAGCTGCCTTGGAGCGTAGGGGTGCGCAGCGGCGACACCCACAGTGCCGAGCGCGCCCGACAGGCCCGGCGGCTACCCAGTGTGCTGATCACCACCCCCGAAAGCCTGACGCTGCTGCTGACCCGGGCACAGGCACATGAGGATTTCGCCACGCTGCAACTGGTGGTAGTGGATGAATGGCACGAGCTGCTTGGCAACAAGCGCGGGGTACAACTGCAGCTGGCCTTGGCGCGCCTGCGGCATTGGCACCCAGGCCTACCGACCTGGGGCTTGTCGGCAACGCTCGGCAATCTGCAACACGCACGGGATGTCTTGCTGCCCCAGGGCGGCCTGCTGGTGCAAGGCCGGCAAGACAAGGCACTGCAAGTCGACACCCTGCTGCCAACAGCGATCGAGCGCTTCCCTTGGGCTGGACACATGGGCCTGAAGATGCTCGACCAGGTCTGTCACGAGATTGATGCCAGTGCCAGTAGCCTGGTGTTCACCAACACCCGCGCCCAGGCAGAAATCTGGTATCAGGCCCTGCTTGAGGCCCGCCCGGACTGGGCCGGGCTGATCGCCCTGCACCACGCCTCGCTGGCCCGCGATACCCGCGACTGGGTCGAGCGCAGCCTCAAGCAAGGCAGCCTCAAGGCGGTGATCTGCACCTCCAGCCTGGACCTGGGCGTGGACTTTCTGCCCGTGGAACGGGTGCTGCAAATCGGCTCGGCCAAGGGCATCGCCCGCCTGATGCAGCGGGCGGGTCGCTCAGGACACGCGCCTGGGCGGCGCTCCAGGGTCACCCTGGTGCCCACCCATAGCCTGGAGCTGGTGGAAGCGGCGGCGGCCCGGCAGGCGCTGATAGCCGGCCACATCGAAGCCCGCTTTTCACCGCGCCTGTGCATGGACGTGCTGGTACAGCACCTGGTCAGCATGGCCTTGGGCAGCGGTTTTCGCCCGGAGCAACTGCTCGCCGAAGTGCGAAGCACCTGGGCCTTTCGCCAGTTGCGCGACAGCCAATGGCAATGGGCGCTGGACTTCGTCTGCCACGGCGGCAGCTCACTGACCGCCTATCCGGACTACCAGCGCGTCGAGCGCCAGGCCGACGGTGTTTATCGGGTTACCAGCGAACGCTTGGCACGGCGCCACCGCATGGGCATCGGCACTATCGTCAGCGATGCCAACCTGCAACTGAAATACTGGAGCAAGGGCGGCGGCGGGAAAACGCTGGGCAGTGTTGAAGAAGCGTTCATCGCCCGCCTGCGCCCCGGCGATACGCTGGTATTTGCCGGGCGGGTACTGGAGCTGGTGCGCGTGGAAAACATGACGGCCTATGTGCGTCGCAGCACGGCGCGAAAGGCTGCGGTAGCGCGCTGGAACGGCGGGCGCATGCCGCTCTCGAGCGAACTGGCCGAGGCGCTGGTCGAGCAGCTCGATGCTGCCGCCCATGAACGCTTTGAGGGGCCGGAAATGCGCGCAGTACGCCCGCTGCTTGCGCTTCAGGCGCAGTGGTCAGCCTTACCCACCACAGGCACACTGCTGGCCGAGACCTTCAAATCCCGCCAGGGCTGGCACCTGTTCCTGTATCCCTTTGCCGGGCGCATGGCCAACCTGGGCTTGGCCAATCTGATTGCCTGGCGAGTTAGCCGCGCACAACCACTGTCGGTATCGATTGCCGTCAATGACTACGGATTCGAACTCCTCAGCCCTGCCCAGGTGGACTGGGCAAGGCACTTGCCACAAGCGCTCGGCACCACGGACCTGCTGGAAGATGTGCTGGCCAGCCTGAATGCCGGGGAAATGGCACTGCGGCGCTTTCGTGAAATTGCCCAGATTGCCGGCCTGGTGTTTGGTGGCTATCCCGCCGCGCAGAAGAGCACGCGGCAAATCCAGGCCTCCAGCGGACTGTTCTATGAGGTGTTTCGCAAGCACGACGCGGGGAATTTGCTGCTTGGCCAGGCGCGGGATGAAGTATTGAGCGAAGAGCTGGAAATCGAACGGCTGCATCGGCAACTGCTGAAAATGAGTGAGTTGCAACTGGACCTGCGGGCGTTGAAGCGGCCAGGGCCACTGGCGTTTGCCTTGTTGGTGGAAGGCATGCGCGAGACATTGAGCACCGAGAAGCTGGCAGACCGCATTGCGCGGATGGTGGCGGAACTGGAACAAGCGGCGAACGCGGGATGAATTACCAACCCATCGAACACCGGGGGCAGGCGCTCTGGCTGCTTGCCGACAAAGCCATCTATTGGCCCGCCCGCCGCGCCTTGCTGGTGGCCGACGTGCACATCGGAAAGGCCGCCAGCTACCGCGCCCTGCATCAACCCGTGCCACGTGGAACGACTGAGGCGACACTCGCCAGGCTCGATCGCCTGCTGGCCGCCCATGACTGTGAGCAACTGATCATCCTGGGCGACTTTTTGCATGCCCGCACGGCCCGTGCACCGGCAACGCTGGCAAAAGTGGATGATTGGCGCAAGCGGCACAAAGAACTGAAAATAGTGCTGATACGCGGCAATCATGACCGCAACGCCGGCGATCCACCCGCCTCGCTCGATATTCAGGTCATGGACGAGCCTTGGGTTCTGGAGCCCTTTGCCCTGCAGCACGAGCCACAGCCCCACCACACACACCCGGTACTGGCGGGCCACGTACACCCCGTCTTCGTCCTGCGCGGCAAGGCCCGTCAGCGCTTGCGCCTGCCTTGCTTCGTGATCGATGAGCAAGTCAGCCTGCTACCTGCATTCGGTGAGTTCACCGGAGGGTGGGAAATCACCCCCGCCAGCGCCAGCCGGCTGTACCTGGCTGGCGCTGAACGCGTCTGGCCGCTTTAGCGACGCTCAGGCGACAGGGGCGGGAGGCGGCTCGTCCGGCAAGGTCGGCTCACCCGGCTCCATGGGAGGCGTCTCACCGGGTTCCGGCGGTTGCGGGGTATCGGGGTCAGGTTGATGGGGCACGCCCCCCGCTTGCATGGGCAGCGGGTGCGCCAGCAGTGACCAGGGCAACAACCCTACGTGATTGGGCTGCAGGCCTGCCAGCTTGGCACTGATTGCGGGATGGAGTTTCATTGGCTGCTCCTGACGAAAGCCGATGTACATCATGCACACCGGCGTTACTTCGTTGGAGTGCCAAAGGCGCGGGTAATTCCCCGCGCTTGTCGGCTCAGGTACGCGGCAGCGTGACGCCGCGCTGGCCCTGGTATTTGCCGCCACGGTCCTTGTACGACACTTCGCACTCTTCGTCGGACTGCAAGAACAGCATCTGCGCCACGCCTTCGTTGGCGTAGATCTTCGCCGGCAGCGTGGTGGTGTTGGAGAACTCCAACGTCACGTGGCCTTCCCACTCGGGCTCGAGCGGCGTGACGTTGACGATGATGCCGCAACGGGCGTAGGTGCTCTTGCCCAGGCAAATGGTCAGCACGTCACGGGGAATGCGGAAATACTCGACAGTACGCGCCAGGGCGAAAGAGTTTGGCGGGATGATGCACACGTCGCTCTTGATATCGACGAAGCTGCCAGCATCGAAATTTTTCGGGTCGACGGTGGCCGAGTTGATGTTGGTGAACACCTTGAATTCGTCGGCGCAGCGTACGTCGTATCCATAGCTGGAGACGCCGAAGGAGATCACGCGGTTGTCCTGCTCGCCGCGCACCTGGCGCTCGACGAACGGCTCGATCATGCCGTGTTCCTGCGCCATGCGGCGAATCCACTTGTCCGATTTGATGCTCATGGCGGGGGTGTCCTGAAGAGTTGCGAGGTGAAAATCGTGACGCGCATATTACCGGTCCCGGCGCCCAGGTTAAAGTTCCATCCCACATCCCGCGCCGGGTGGGGGCTGCAGCCGCCGCCGATCCGAATTTGCCTAAAGCGTCTTCTGACCATTGGCAGGTTGCGGAAAGTGGGGTAAGGTGTTGCCACTGTGCTGCACGTGACACCGAGAATCTCTAGTTTGATGCACGATCCTGATCGGCCCATCGCTGAATTTTCTGCTCTCTTTGCGCTCAGTCCCGGGCAGGGTTTTTCCTGACCGTTATCAAATTGTCCAAGGAGACAGAAAAATGTCCAACCGTCAATCCGGTGTTGTTAAGTGGTTCAACGATGAGAAAGGCTACGGCTTCATCACCCCTCAGTCGGGCGACGACCTGTTCGTGCACTTCAAAGCCATCCAAGCTGACGGCTTCAAAACCCTGAAAGAAGGCCAGGCTGTTACTTTCGTCGCTACCCGCGGCCAGAAAGGCATGCAGGCTGAAGAAGTTCAGATCGCCTAAGTCGATCTAGCTTCCTAGCTTTCAAAAAAACCCGCCTTCTGGCGGGTTTTTTTATGCCTGTCTGAAGGCCATGCATTGCAAGTGTGTGGAGCCGTGTGTCGCGAAACGGCCGCAAAGCGGCCCCAGCAATCTATGCATGATGCGGAGATCCTGGGGCCGCTGTGCGGCCCTTTCGCGACGCCAGGCCGCTCCCACAGGGATCGCGCCAGCTTTTAGAAATTGAGCAAGACAGTTGCCCCCACAGGGAATGCGTCAGTCTTCGCTGATGGTAATGCTGGGCATTGCCGGCGCCGCAGCTTCCTGCAGCACGATCCGCGCGCCCACCTGGCGGGCCAGTTCCTGGTAAACCATGGCAATCTGGCTTTCCGGCTCGGCGATCGCCGTCGGCTTGCCACTGTCGGCCTGCTCACGTATCAGCATCGACAACGGCAGCGACGCCAGCAGGTCGACGCCATACTGGCTGGCCAGCTTCTCGCCGCCACCTTCACCGAACAGGTGTTCGGCATGGCCGCAACTCGAGCAGATATGCACGGCCATGTTCTCGACCACGCCCAGCACCGGAATGTTGACCTTGCGGAACATTTCCACGCCCTTCTTGGCATCCAGCAGCGCCAGGTCCTGTGGCGTGGTGACGATCACCGAACCGACCACCGGCACCTTTTGTGCCAGGGTCAGCTGGATGTCACCGGTACCCGGCGGCATATCGATCACCAGGTAATCCAGGTCATCCCAGGCGGTCTGGGTGACCAGTTGCAGCAGCGCGCCAGACACCATCGGGCCACGCCATACCATCGGTGTGTTGTCGTCGGTGAGGAAGGCCATGGACATGACTTCCACGCCGTGGGCCTTGATCGGCACGAACCACTTCTGCTCACGAATCTGTGGACGAGTACCTTCGGCGATGCCGAACATCACCCCCTGACTGGGGCCGTAGATATCGGCATCGAGAATACCTACCCGTGCGCCTTCGCGTGCGAGGGCCAAGGCCAGGTTGGCAGCGGTGGTCGACTTGCCCACACCGCCCTTGCCCGAGGCCACGGCGATGATGTTCTTGACGTTGGCCATGGCTGGTACCTGGGCCTGGGCCTTGTGCGCAGCCACCACGCAATCGATCGAAACCTGGGCGCCAGTGACACCGTCGAGGCTGCCAATGGCGGTCTGCAGCACCTGGGCCCAGCCGTTCTTGAACAGCCCTGCGGCATAACCCAACTGCAACTGCACGCTGACCTGCCCGCCCTGGATATCGATGGCGCGCACGCAGCCGGCGCTGACCGGGTCCTGGTTCAGGTAGGGGTCGGTGTACTGGCGAAGCACGCCTTCAACGGCGGCACGGGTGACGGCACTCATGGAGACTCCCATTGGCAAACTGAATGTAAAACAGCCGCCTATCCTAACCCGTCAATCGTCAGCAGATGCGCTTGCGGGGTGAAATATCTTCGCCAGCCCTTTATAGTGGCCGATCACCCTCATTTTTACCCCGTAGCCAGATAAGTAGCCGAGCCACCATGTCCGAGCCACGCCAGATTCTCGTCACCAGCGCCCTGCCCTATGCCAATGGATCGATCCATCTCGGCCATATGCTGGAGTACATCCAGACGGACATGTGGGTGCGCTTCCAGAAGCTGCGCGGCAACCAGTGCATCTATGTCTGCGCCGACGACGCCCACGGTTCGGCCATCATGCTGCGCGCCGAAAAGGAAGGCATCACCCCGGAACAGCTGATCGCCAACGTCCAGGCCGAGCACAGCAGCGATTTCGCCGACTTCCTGGTGGACTTCGACAATTTCCACTCCACTCATAGCGAAGAGAACCGCGAGCTGTCGAGCCTGATCTACTCGCGCCTGCGTGAAGCCGGGCACATCGCCACCCGTTCGGTGACCCAGTACTTCGACCCGGAAAAAGGCATGTTCCTTGCCGACCGCTTCATCAAGGGCACCTGCCCGAAGTGCGCGGCCGAAGACCAGTACGGCGACAACTGCGAAAAATGCGGCGCCACCTACGCACCCACCGAGCTGAAGAACCCCAAGTCAGCGATCTCCGGTGCCACCCCGGTACTGCGTGATTCCCAGCATTTCTTCTTCAAGCTGCCAGACTTCCAGGCCATGCTGCAGCAGTGGACCCGAAGCGGCACCCTGCAGGACGCGGTAGCCAACAAGCTGGCGGAATGGCTGGACTCCGGCCTGCAGGAGTGGGATATCTCCCGCGACGCGCCGTACTTCGGCTTCGAGATCCCGGGTGAGCCTGGCAAATACTTCTACGTATGGCTGGATGCACCAATCGGCTACATGGCCAGCTTCAAGAATCTCTGCGCACGCCGCCCGGAGCTGGACTTCGACGCCTTCTGGAACGAAGGCTCCAAGGCCGAGCTGTACCACTTCATCGGCAAGGACATCGTCAACTTCCACGCCCTGTTCTGGCCAGCCATGCTCGAAGGCGCCGGCTTCCGCAAGCCGACCGCGGTCAACGTGCACGGCTACCTGACGGTCAACGGCGCCAAGATGTCCAAGTCGCGCGGTACCTTCATCAAGGCCCGCACCTACCTGGATCACCTGCAGCCGGAATACCTGCGTTACTACTATGCGGCCAAGCTGGGCCGTGGCGTCGACGACCTGGACCTGAACCTGGAAGACTTCGTGCAGAAGGTCAACTCCGACCTGGTCGGTAAGGTCGTCAACATTGCCAGCCGCTGCGCCGGCTTCATCCACAAGGGCAACGAAGGCGTGATGGTAAGCGGTGATGCCGCGCCTGAGCTGACCGAAGCCTTCCTGGCTGCCGCACCTTCCATCGCCGAAGCCTATGAGGCCCGTGATTTTGGCCGCGCCATGCGCGAAATCATGGCACTGGCCGACCGCGCCAACGCCTGGATCGCCGACAAGGCACCGTGGTCACTGGCCAAGCAGGAAGGCAAACAGGATGAAGTCCAGGCCATTTGCGCCCAAGGCATCAACCTGTTCCGCCAGCTGGTGATCTTCCTCAAACCGGTACTGCCGGTGCTGGCCGCTGACGCCGAGGCTTTCCTCAACGTGGCCCCGCTGACCTGGAACGACCACCTGACACGCCTGGAAAACCACACACTTAACCCGTTCAAGGCCCTGATGAGCCGTATCGAGCCGGCCAAGGTCGAAGCCATGGTCGCTGCCAGCAAGGAAGACCTGCTGGCAGCCGAAGCCAAGGCCCCGGCGGGCAATGGCGAGCTGGCCAAGGACCCGCTGTCGGCAGAGATCGAGTTCGATACCTTCGCTGCCGTCGACCTGCGTGTGGCGCTGATCGTCAAGGCTGAAGCCGTGGCGGGTGCCGACAAGTTGCTGCAACTGACCCTGGACATTGGTGACGAGCGCCGCAACGTGTTCTCCGGCATCAAGTCGGCCTACCCAGACCCGTCCAAGCTGGAAGGCCGCCTGACCATGATGGTAGCCAACCTCAAACCCCGGAAGATGCGCTTTGGCGTGTCCGAAGGCATGGTCATGGCTGCCGGCCCTGGCGGTGAAGAAATCTACCTGCTGAGCCCGGACAGCGGCGCCAAGCCAGGCCAGCGCATCAAGTAACCGCCCTGCGGGCCATTGTGGGAGCGGCCTGCCCGCTTCCACAATTACGCAGGCCCCTTCATGCCAAACCCGGACAATCGCCCCGATTCCCGGCTATCGTCATCTCATGAATGACTACATCCTGGTCCTGATCAGCGCCGCACTGATCAATCACCTGTGCCTGCTTCGACAGCCACTCTCCGGGCTGCAACTGCAAGTGCACGGCCTGGCCTGCGCCCTGTGCATCGCCCTGGGCGTAATCGGCGCGCAGTTGCTGGTGCACGCGGTACTTGCCCCGTTACACATCCACGATCTTGCCCTGTTTCTGCTATTGCCCTGGCTGGCTTTGCTCGCCTGGGGCCTGCCCTGGCTATTGGCCAAGTGGCGCCCGGCCTGGCCTGTAGTGGGGTTGCCAGCGTTGCTGTTGAGCAATGCAGCAGTGCTTGGGCTGGCCCTGCAACAGACAAGCGACGACGGCACCTGGCCAACCATGCTGCTCCAAGGCTTGCTGACGGGGGGCGGCTTCTGGCTCGCGCTGATGGTGTTCGCCGACCTGCGCCAGCGCAGCGCCCACGCGGATATTCCCGACGCGATGCGCGGCCTGCCGATAGAATTGATCGGCGCCGGGGTAATGGCCATGGCGCTTTCCGGTTTCAACGGAATGTTTGGCCAATGAGCAGCCCCGATCCGCGACTACGTACCAGCATGCGCCTGGTCTTGCTCGCCTGCACGCCTGGACTGCTGGCGCTGTTTTGGTTGCATGGCTGGGGCATAATGCTGAACCTGTTGCTGTGCGCCAGTGCCGCGCTGCTGTGCGAGGCATTGCTGCTGGCACTGCGCAGCCAATCACTGAGCCAGGCGCTAAACGACGGCAGCGCACTGGTGACCGCCGTGCTGCTGGCGGCCGCCCTGCCCACCTTGGCGCCATGGTGGCTGCCGGTCATCGCGGCAAGTGTCGCGATCGGTATCGGCAAGCAAGCCTACGGTGGGGTCGGGCGAAATCTGTTCAATCCGGCCATGGTAGGTTATGCCTTCGTGCTGCTCAGCTTCCCGTTGCAGATGAACCATTGGCCTGGGCAGGCCCCAGGCCTGCTCGACAGCGTGCAGCAGGTGTTCGCTGGGGGCGAACAGATCGATGCCTGGGCCCGTCCGACATTGCTCGACGGCTTGCGCCACAACCGCAGCCTGACCATCGACGAGCTGTTCGCTAGCCATCCGGGCTTTGGCAACATTGGCGGGGCAGGCAGCGAATGGGTCAACCTGGCATTCCTGCTTGGCGGCCTGTTCTTGATGCAACGCAAGGTGATCAGTTGGCATGCGCCGGCAGGTTTGCTGGCAGGGCTAGTGGTATTCAGCCTGTTGGGCTGGAACGGTTCGGGGTCGGACTCCAATGGCTCGCCTTTGCTGCACCTGTTTTCCGGCTCGACCATGCTGGCAGCCTTCTTCATTGCGACCGAGCCAGTGTCCGGCCCCAGAGACGACTGGGCCAAGCTGTGCTTCGGCGTGGGGACAGGGGTGCTCATCTACCTGATTCGTACATGGGGCAGCTACCCGGATGGCACCGCGTTCGCCGTCCTGCTGATGAACCTTTTGGCACCGGCACTCGAGCGCATGGCTGTGCAGCGTCAGCAGGCAGCCCGATGAAGCGCGGGGTTCGGGATGTGGGCCTGCTGCTGCTGACTGGAATATTGGCAGTGTCTGCCACCTTGGCCTGGCGGCAGTGGACCGGTCCGGCCATCGCCGGCGCTGAAAAGCAGCTGCAAAGCCGCCAACGGCTGGCCGTGCTGCCCGACGGTAGCTATGACAACCAGCCCCTGGAAAGCCCGCTGCCAAGGCCCGCCGCACAGAGGCCCAACAGCCGTATCCTGGCGGCTTACCGTGCCACTTTGGCAGGTAAGCCAAGCGCCATTGTCCTGATCACACAGACCCAGGGGTATGCCGGGCCGATCGTGCTGAGCGTCGCCATCACCATGGACGGCCGGCTGATCGGCAGCCAGGTTGTCGAACAACAGGAAAGCCCCGGGCTGGGCGACCGCCTGGGGGATCCGCGATTGCACTGGCTGAGTCAGTTCAACAACCGCGATCAGGGCGATCACTGGGCGCTGAAGCGGGACCAGGGTGACTTTGACCAATTGGCCGGCGCAACCGTGACCTCGCGAGCGGTGATCGCCGCATTGCAGGATGCGCTGAGCTATTTCGACGAGCAGCGTAGTGTATTGCTGGAGGGCGCCACCCATGAATAGGTTCTGCCTGCTGGCCTTGAGCCTGGCGCCACTGCTGGGTGCCACCCGAACGCTGGCTGAAGGCGCGGCCATCGGCCTGTGCGCAGTAGTGATGGGGGGCCTGCACCAACTGTTGCTGGCGCCACTGCGTAAACACATGGCCAACTGGGCATATGTACTGGCTAGCCTGCTGCTGCTGGCCGCCTTGGCCAGTTGCCTGCAGTTGGCCATGCGGGCCTGGCTGCTACCACTGGCCATTGCCCTGGGCCACTATCCCGCATTGTTGTGCCTGCAATGCCTGGCCAGTGACCACCTATTGCCTGACCAACACCGCTGGCGCCTGCTCGCAACGCACCTCGGCGCTGTCTTTGCCAGTTGCCTGCTGCTGGGCGCCAGCCGCCAATGGCTGGCTGACCATGCCGAGCTGCACCTGGCCAGCCTCGCCCCTGGTGCGCTACTGCTGCTGGGACTGCTGCTGGCCTTGTACAATCGCCTGCTTCCGGGCCCTGCCCACCCACATCGTCAAGGAAAGCCCTGATTTCATGAATGCCGCCAAACGCCTGGAGATTTTTCGCAGGCTGCACGAAGACAACCCCGACCCCAAGACCGAACTGGCCTACACGACCCCGTTTGAACTGCTGGTCGCCGTGACACTGTCCGCGCAATCCACCGACGTCGGCGTCAACAAGGCCACTGCCCGCCTGTTCCCCGTCGCCAACACCCCCGAGGCCATCTATGCCCTGGGCGTTGAAGGCCTCAGCGAATACATCAAGACCATCGGGCTTTACAACAGCAAGGCCAAGAATGTCATAGAAGCGTGCCGGCTGCTGATCGAGCGCCACGACAGCCAGGTACCGCAAACCCGCGAAGCGTTGGAGGCGCTACCCGGCGTCGGCCGCAAAACAGCCAATGTGGTGCTTAACACGGCGTTTCGCCAACCGGCCATGGCCGTGGATACCCATATTTTCCGGGTGAGTAACCGCACGGGCATCGCGCCAGGCAAAACGGTGCTGGAAGTGGAAAAGAAACTGGTCAAGTTTGTACCCAAGGACTACCTGCTCGACGCCCACCACTGGCTGATCCTGCACGGGCGCTACGTATGCCAGGCGCGCAAGCCAAGGTGCGGCAGCTGCAGGATCGAAGATTTGTGCGAGTACAAGCACAAAACCTCCGACGATTGAGCCGATAGCCAAAAACCACTCACGTCGATTGAAAAAATCTTTTTTACCAGCGTCTGCTTTCTGGTTATAAGGACGGCCAATGGCCCCTTGGCTTGGAGCGACTCATGAGTACCGATAAAGACGACCTGTCGATCGATGATGATTTTGTTGCCGCAGACGATGACGCGGAGCCACAGGTTGAAATCGCAAAAACCAACCTGAGCAAACGCCGCACCATCGACAACATGCTGGAAGAACGGCGCCTGCAAAAGCAGTTGGCCGATTTCGATTACGACCTGTAGTGCGGGTCCCGTAGTCATGGACCGATAGCCTTGGCAAAGCCTCCTGGCTGGAGGCTTCAAGGCTTGGCGATCAGTTCAGACCTTGCCGTTGCGCCAGCTCGATCAGGTCAACCAATGACCGTGCATTGAGCTTGAGCAACAGCCGAGACTTGTAAGTACTGACCGTCTTGTTACTGAGGTACATGCTGTCGGCAATCTCCTTGTTCGAACGCCCTCGCGCCAGTTGTTGCAGCACCGTCATTTCTCGCGCAGACAGGCGATTCACCATGTCCGTCTCGCTTCCCGCCCCCCTGCCACGTGACGCATGCAAGGCCTGGTTGGGGAAGTAGCTGTAACCCGACAACACAGCCTTGATAGCGCTAAGCAGTTCGGTAAGCTCCTGCTGCTTGCACACGTAACCCGCCGCACCTGCCTGCATGCAGCGCATCGAAAAATTGCCGGGGGCCTGCGACGTCAGCACCAGTACCTTGCTACCCGGGCTGAATGTCGCCATGCGGGCGATCACCTCCAGGCCATCCAGCTTCGGGATACCGATATCCAGCACCACAATATCCGGCAGGTGTTGCCGTGTCAGCTGCAGCGCAGCTACCCCATTGTCAGTCTCCGCCACAACGTCATACCCATGCCGCTCCATCAGCATGCGTACGGCCAGGCGTATGACCGGATGATCATCCACGATAAGCACTTTATTCATGCGATATCCATACAGTGTTGTTGCTTTGGCACGCCACCATAACCGACAGGACGCTTGCTGGCGCGGCGATTTACCAGCGAAAGCCATGGACAGACAAAGCCTACAGAACTTACAGAAACTTCCTACACACAATGGCTAAGGTTGTAACAAACAAATTACTTATTACCGAAAGAAACGGTACCACCCGCTGACATAAACGTACCAGTTGAATACTGATCTTGAGCAGAGGAAAACTTCCGATTCAAACACGTTGAAAAAGTCATACAACGAGGTTCTCTGACGATCATTCCTCCCCCGGGAAACAATCCAGCCTTTAGTTGAGTACAGCAGTAAGGTAAAGATGGGCAAAACCGCTGGAGACGGCCCATATGACCCAAGCACAACCTGTCGCCCCGCTGACGATCATTGCCATCTTCGCGGGGATCATCGAAGCCTCCGCCCTTGCCACACTGCCATTTCTCGGCGAGTCCAGCCAAAAGCTCTACACCTGGTTCCTGGTAGGCTTTCCATTCTTTCTGACGGCACTGTTCTTTCTGACGCTCAACTTCAATTACAAGTCGTTCTACAACCCGCTACCCGACAGCACAGCACAGCCCCACACGCCAGCACTGAACAGTGTGGCCACACCCGCGATTTCCAATGATGCCCGTGAGGCGGTACAGGGCGAGCCTGTCACGTTCATGTTTTCCGGCCCCGACGCCTATCGCATGATGGAGCAGCAACTCTTGCACGCACTTGCCCAACCGCCCGAGCCAACGCGAGTCTGGCGCTTTTGCAATCTGGAGAGACGTCAATGTGCGCAGCTTTCGATCTGCGCACTTGAGGGCGATGATGTAAGCCATCGAAGTTGAACAACCTGCCTTTGCGCGGGCATAAAAAAACCCCGGACTGAGCCGGGGTTTTCGCACACACCAGCAATCAGAGCAGCGAACGGCCCTTGTTGGCGGCAATGCGCATACGCAGTGCATTGAGCTTGATGAAGCCAGCAGCATCTGCCTGGTTGTAGGCACCACCATCTTCTTCAAAGGTGGCGATGTTGGCATCGAACAGCGAATCGTCCGACTTGCGGCCAACCACGGTCACATTGCCCTTGTACAGTTTCAGGCGCACCACACCGTTCACGTTGACCTGCGAAGCATCGATCATCTGCTGCAGCATCAGACGCTCCGGGCTCCACCAGTAGCCGGTGTAGATCAGGCTGGCATACTTTGGCATCAGCTCATCTTTCAGGTGAGCGACTTCGCGGTCCAGGGTGATCGACTCGATGGCACGGTGTGCCTTGAGCATGATGGTACCGCCAGGCGTTTCGTAGCAACCGCGCGACTTCATGCCGACGTAACGGTTTTCGACGATGTCCAGACGGCCGATGCCGTTGGCACCACCGATACGGTTCAGGTCTGCCAGGACGGTGGCCGGGGATTTCTCGACGCCGTCGATGGCAACGATGTCACCATTGCGGTAGGTCAGCTCGATGTAGGTAGCCTGGTCCGGGGCGTTCTCAGGCGAGACACTCCAGCGCCACATGTCTTCTTCGTGCTCGGTCCAGGTATCTTCCAGGACACCGCCCTCGTAGGAGATGTGCAGCAGGTTGGCGTCCATCGAGTACGGCGACTTCTTCTTGCCGTGGCGCTCGATCGGGATGCCGTGCTTCTCGGCGTAGTCCATCAGCTTTTCGCGGGACAGCAGGTCCCACTCACGCCATGGGGCGATGACCTTGACGCCTGGCTTCAGGGCATAGGCACCCAGCTCGAAGCGCACCTGGTCGTTACCCTTGCCGGTGGCGCCATGGGAAATGGCGTCAGCGCCGGTTTCGTTGGCGATTTCGATCAGACGCTTGGCGATCAGCGGACGGGCGATGGAAGTACCCAGCAGGTACTCGCCTTCGTAGACGGTGTTGGCGCGGAACATCGGGAACACGAAATCACGCACGAATTCTTCGCGCAGGTCGTCGATGTAGATCTCTTTAACGCCCATTGCCTGGGCCTTGGCACGGGCCGGTTCGACCTCTTCGCCCTGCCCCAGGTCAGCGGTGAAGGTCACCACTTCGCAGTTGTAGGTATCCTGCAGCCACTTGAGAATCACCGAAGTATCAAGGCCGCCGGAATACGCCAGTACGACCTTTTTTACGTCCGCCATGCCATCACTCCACGGGGTTGTACGGAAAGGGGCCGATTCTACCGGCGTTGCGGATAAATTTACAGTGGGGCGACAGCTTCTGACGACAAAGCGACAAGAACTTTCGTAGGGGCGACGGGCGGTCGGTTGCGGGATGTGGCATGAGGCATGAGGCATGAGGCATGAGGCATGAGGCATGAGGCATGAGGACCATGGAGGGGCGTCGAACCGCAGCGTGCATGCCTTCAGGCGTTCAGCGCCTGTGAGACCGAGCGCCGCCAGGTGTCCGCCTCGACACAGGCGCTGAAAATGTTGTGACGAACCCCTGGTGGCCTTGATGCGAGCCCATGACATGCACCGACCAGATCTCAGGGCGCCTTCGCCCCCGGGACGCCCGAGGCAGGTGCAACAACAGGCGCCGCTTGCTCAACCGGCTTTTCCACCGGTTTCTCAACCACCGCCACCCGATCCAGCTCGATATTCACCCGCCGATTACGCGCCCGATTCGACGCACTGTTGTTCTTCGCGAGCGGATAACGTTCGCCATGGAAGCGCACAGTGATCTGCTCCTCCGGCACACCGTTAGCCTTGAAGTAATCGGCAACGGCCAATGCCCGACGGCGCGACAGGTCGCGGTTGGTAAGGCGGTTGCCACTGTTGTCGGAGTGGCCGTTGAGCTCGACATGATTCACCGTCGGGTCGGCTTTCATGTAATCGAGGATCACGTCCAGCCGCGCCTTGGCTGCCGCATCCAGCTCGATACCGCCCCCGGGGAAACCCACCTGGGTCTGGCGCACCTGGTCGTAGTTCATCGGCAACAGTTTGCCAGCACAGACCTGATAGTCATTGTAGGCTTTGGCGAAGCTGACCGGCAGCACTCGCACCTCCATCGGCCTGCCCGCCTCGCCGGTGTAGTTGCGCACGACGGTGCTACGCCCGTCGAGCAAGCCGTTGATCAGCCGGCTGGCCTGCCCTTGGGAGGAGCTGAACAGCACGCCACTGCGGGCCATACGCACATTGCCCAGGTTGATATCGCCACGCCCTGGTTGCCACGGCGCTGCCGCAGCCAGCAGGCTGGCGGTGCCGGCACCCAGTACGTTGCTGTCCGACCGCAGTTGGAACACCGGCTGCTCGCCTGCCCGACGCACGAACGTACCGCTGCCGAAACCTTCGATCGGCTGGCTCAGACGGCACTCGAACTGGTCACCCTCGACCTTCCAGGCAATGTTCTCCATGCGTGTCTGGAAAGTCAGTGCGCCGGCCGGCAGGCTGGCGAACAGGGTCAACAGGGCTAGGTAACGCTGGCGCACGGGCGGCTCCACAAATTCTGGCGGCTTACCTGCAGGCTATCGGACGCTGTCCGGAAAACTTGATAGCCGTGCTCGCCCCGGGGTTTTCCGGTAGGATTGGGGCTTGAGTTCGACCCGCCTGGAATCCCCAATGTCCGATCGCCTGACCCTCCTGCGCCCCGACGACTGGCACATCCATCTGCGCGATGGTGCCGTCCTGCCCCACACCGTTGGCGACGTGGCGCGTACCTTCGCCCGTGCCATCATCATGCCCAACCTCGTGCCGCCGGTGCGCAATGCCAACGAGGCCGGCGCCTACCGTGAGCGCATTCTGGCTGCCCGCCCGGCCGGCAGCCGCTTCGAGCCGCTGATGGTGCTGTACCTCACCGACAACATCAGCCCCGAGGACATCCGCGCGGCCAAGGCCAGCGGTTTCGTGTATGCCGCCAAGTTGTACCCGGCCGGCGCCACCACCAACTCCGATTCCGGCGTGACCAGCATCGACAACATCTTCCCGGCCATAGAGGCAATGGCGGAAGTGGGCATGCCGCTGCTGGTGCATGGCGAAGTGACCCGCAGCGAGATCGACGTGTTCGACCGCGAGAAGCGCTTCATCGACGAGCACATGCGCCGTGTGGTCGAGCGCTTCCCGACGCTGAAAGTGGTGTTCGAACACATCACCACCAGCGATGCCGCGCAGTTCGTCACCGAGGCCCCGGCCAACGTGGGTGCGACCATCACCGCCCAGCACCTGCTGTACAACCGCAACCACATGCTGGTCGGCGGCATTCGCCCGCACTTCTACTGCCTGCCGATCCTCAAGCGCAACACCCACCAGGTGGCCTTGCTGGACGCAGCCACCAGCGGCAATCCGAAGTTCTTCCTCGGCACCGACTCGGCACCTCATGCCCGTCACGCCAAGGAAGCAGCCTGCGGTTGCGCGGGTTGCTACACCGCCTATGCGGCCATCGAGATGTACGCCGAAGCGTTCGAGCAGCGTAACGCGCTGGACAAGCTGGAAGGCTTCGCCAGCCTGCACGGCCCGGCCTTCTATGGCCTGCCGGCGAACACCGACACCATTACCCTGGTCCGCGAAGAATGGACCGCTCCGGAAAGCCTGCCATTTGGCGAGCAAACCGTAGTCCCGCTGCGCGCTGGCGAAAAACTGCGCTGGCGCCTGCTGGAGAAAAACGCGTGAGCGAAGACCTTTACGAAGACGACCTGGACACCCAAGGCAGCAGCGGTCCTCGCCACCCGATGGCCGAGCGCTTCCGCGGCTATCTGCCGGTCGTGGTGGATGTTGAAACCGGTGGTTTCAACAGCGCTACCGATGCATTGCTGGAAATTGCCGCCGTCACCATCGGCATGGACGAGAAAGGCTTCCTGTTCCCCGAACACACCTACTTCCACCGCGTGGAGCCGTTCGAGGGCGCCAACATCGAGCCGGCCGCACTTGAGTTCACCGGGATCAAGCTGGACCACCCGCTGCGCATGGCGGTCAGCGAGGAAAGCGCGATGACCGACATCTTCCGTGGCGTGCGCAAGGCACTCAAGGCCAACGGCTGCAAGCGGGCGATTCTGGTCGGCCACAACAGCAGCTTCGACCTGGGTTTCCTCAATGCAGCAGTGGCGCGCAATGACCTGAAACGCAACCCGTTCCACCCGTTCTCCAGCTTCGACACCGCCACCCTGGCGGGCCTGGCGTATGGCCAGACCGTGCTGGCACGAGCCTGCCAGAGCGCTGACATCGATTTCGACGGGCGGGAGGCGCACTCGGCACGTTATGACACCGAGAAAACGGCTGAGCTGTTCTGCGGCATCGTCAACCGCTGGAAAGAAATGGGCGGCTGGCGCGATTTCAACGATTGATCTGCCAAAGGCATTCGCGGGCGCGCCCGCGAAGAGGCCGGCACAGGAAGGCATAAAAAAACCGGCCACGAAGGCCGGTTTTTTTATGCACGCAGCAATTACAGCTTGCCAGCGTTCTCGCTCAGGTAGGCAGCAACGCCTTCAGGCGAAGCGTTCATGCCCTTGTCGCCTTTTTTCCAGTTGGCAGGGCACACTTCGCCGTGCTCTTCGTGGAACTGCAGAGCGTCGACCAGACGCAGCAGCTCGTCCATGTTACGGCCCAGTGGCAGGTCGTTGACGATCTGCGAACGGACAACACCGTTGGTATCGATCAGGAAGGCACCACGGAAGGCCACGCCGCCTTCGGACTCAACGTCGTAGGCTTTGCAGATTTCGTGGGTCATGTCGGCAGCCAGGGTGTACTTCACCTGACCGATGCCGCCATTGTTGACCGGGGTGTTACGCCAGGCGTTGTGGGTGAAGTGCGAGTCGATCGACACACCGATCACTTCCACGTTGCGCGCCTGGAAGTCAGGGATGCGGTTGTCCAGGGCGATCAGCTCGGACGGGCAGACGAAGGTGAAGTCCAGCGGGTAGAAGAACACCAGGCCGTACTTGCCCTTGATGGCCGAGGCCAGGTTGAAGCTATCGACGATCTCGCCATTGCCCAGCACGGCCGGAACGGTGAAATCGGGGGCTTTCTTACCAACGAGTACGCTCATTGTAATCTCCTGATGAGGGTGAAAAACCGTTTGCCGGGCCAGACGGGCTTGCCCGACATCCAACAAAGGCCGACCATCATACACGGCTTCTCATGACAGGCCGACTCCGTCGACAAAGCGACCACCGGTCGCTCAAGCACACCCCTCTCAGAAAGATCTTTGACAAGCATTCTCATTAACATTAAGCTCCAACCCATCGACCCAACCAGCGATGGTCAGCCCTTATGTATGTGTGTCTTTGTGTCGGCGTTACCGACGGACAGATCCGCGATGCGATCTATGAAGGATGCTGCAGTTACAAGGAAGTGCGCGCCGCCACCAATGTCGCCAGCCAGTGTGGGAAATGCGCTTGCGTGGCCAAGCAGGTGGTCCGCGAGACCCTGACCGAGCTTCAGGTCAGCCAGGCGGCCTTGCCCTACCCCGTCGAATTTACCGCTGCCTGAACGCAGAATTTCAAGAACCGGACCTGGTGTCCGGTTTTTTTATGCCCGAAATTCAACAAGTTAGCGTTGCAACGCGGTTCACAAACATTCTTATTCCTATTAATTTTCACTTAGTATTCAAGAACTTAGGTTTGACACACCTAAGTATCGGGCTCAAACTTCAGTGGATTGACACACTTCTACAGGGCAGGAACCCGACATGAAAGGCGACGTAAGCGTCATCCAGCATCTCAACAAGATCCTCGGAAACGAGCTGGTCGCGATCAACCAGTACTTCCTGCACGCACGCATGTACGAAGATTGGGGGCTGAACAAACTCGGCAAGCACGAGTACAAAGAATCCATCGATGAAATGAAGCACGCTGACAAACTGATCAAGCGTATTTTGTTCCTCGAAGGTATTCCTAACGTTCAGGACCTGGGCAAACTGCTGATCGGCGAGCACACCAAGGAAATGCTTGAGTGTGACCTGAAGATTGAACAGCAAGGCCTGGTCGACCTGAAGGCCGCCATCGCCCATTGTGAAACCGCTGGCGACTTCGGCTCACGTGACGTGCTCGAAGATATCCTCGAGTCCGAGGAAGAACACATCGACTGGCTGGAAACCCAACTGGGGCTGATCGACAAGATCGGTATCGAGAACTACCTGCAATCGCAGATGGGCGAAGAGTAACTATTCGCCCCATAAAAAAACCCGCTGATCGCGGGTTTTTTTATGTTTGCCGGAAGATCAGGCTTCAGAAGCCTTGGCCTTGGCAGCCGCTTCCTTGATCAGGGTTTGCAGCTCACCCTTCTCGAACATTTCCAGCATGATGTCGCTGCCGCCAACCAGCTCACCGGCTACCCACAGTTGCGGGAAGGTCGGCCAGTTGGCGTATTTTGGCAGGTTGGCGCGGATTTCCGGGTTCTGCAGGATGTCGACGTAGGCGAACTTTTCGCCACAACCCATCACGGCCTGCGATGCACGCGCAGAGAAGCCGCACTGCGGGGCATTCGGCGAGCCTTTCATGTAAAGCAGAATGGTGTTGTTGGCAATCTGCTCTTTGATCGTTTCGATGATATCCATGTAGCACCTCGGCTGAACTATCCGACACAGTCGTCGGCACGGTGTCGCATTGTATCGGAAAGCCGAGCGCCGTGCTCGGCCTTGCCGTTCCTCAAGCGGCCTCGACCTGCACGGGTACGCCATTGAGCGCAGCGTTCCCGGAAACCTGGTCCCGAAAGCGCTCATCGGTCAGGTCATTGGCACTCACGCCGGGTTGCGCCTGGGCGATCTGCAGGTGCACGCCCTGACGACCATGACCATAACCATGGGGCAAGCTGACCACACCAGGCATCATGTCCTCGCAGGCCTGCACCTCGACCTCCAGTGAGCCAGTACGCGAACGGATACGCACGCGCTGGCCATCCTGCAGTTGCCGCTGCTGCAAATCTTGCGGGTGCATCAACAACTGATGCCGTGGCTTGCCTTTCACCAGGCGATGGAAGTTGTGCATCCACGAGTTGTTGCTGCGCACATGACGGCGCCCAATCAGCAGCAGCTCGCCCGGCACTGGGGGCGTCATTTGCGCCAGGCGGTGCAAGTCGTCCAGCAAGACCTGAGGGGCTGCTTCGACAGCCTTGCGGGCGGTCGCCAGGCGCCCAGCGAGGTTGCTGCGTAACGGCCCCAGGTCAAGCCCGTGCGGGTGATCGTCCAATGTTGCCAGGGAGAGCCGCCAGGGCGTTGCTTCACCATAGCGCCCTTTGCGCAGGGCTTGATCAATCATCTGGGCAGGCGACCAGGTCGGCTTCAACGCCAACTCGGCACGCTTGGCAAACGCCTGGGCCAGGCCGACGAAGATCTCCCAGTCATGCAGTGCCCCCTCCGGCTTGGCCAGGATCGCCCGGTTGAAGCGCGTGACATTGCGCACTGCCAGCAAGTTGAAGGTGCTGTCGTAATGGTCGTTCTCCAGCGCTGAGGTGGAGGGCAGGATCAAGTCGGCATGGCGGGTGGTTTCATTGATGTAGAGATCGATACTGAGCATGAACTCCAGACCCTCCAGCGCCGTATCCAGCTGGCGGCCGTTAGGCGTGGACAACACAGGGTTACCGGCAACGGTCACCAGGGCGCGCACCTGCCCTTCGCCCGGTGTTTGCATTTCCTCGGCCAGGGCAGCCACCGGCAGCTCGCCGCCGTACTCGGGCAAACCCGACACACGGCTCTGCCAGGCGTTGAAATGGCCGCCCGAGGTGGTTGCCACCAGGTCGACGGCAGGCTCCGTGCACAACGCGCCGCCTGTGCGGTCGAGGTTGCCGGTCACCAGGTTCACAAGTTGCACCAGCCAGTGGCAAAGGGTACCGAATGCTTGGGTCGAGACGCCCATGCGGCCGTAGCACACGGCCTGCCCGGCAGCAGCGAAGTCGCGTGCCAGCTGGCGAATATCCGCTGCAGCAATACCACAGTGAGCGCTCACGGCCTCGGCACTGAACGGCGCAATGGCCTCGCGCACCTGCTGCAGGCCGTTGACCGGCAAGTGCGAGCCCCGTGCCAGGCCTTCTTCGAACAATGTGTTGAGCAAGCCGCACAACAGGGCTGCATCGCCACCGGGGCGTATGAACAAATGGCTGTCAGCCATTGCCGCCGTTTCGCTACGCCGCGGGTCAACCACCACCAGGCGCCCACCACGCGCCCGCAGGGCCTTCAGGCGCTTTTCCACGTCCGGAACAGTCATGATGCTGCCATTGGAGGCCAGCGGGTTGCCGCCAAGAATCAGCATGAACCCCGTGTGGTCGATGTCCGGAATCGGCAGCAGCAGCCCATGCCCATACATCAAGTGACTGACCAGGTGTTGGGGCAACTGGTCCACTGAAGTGGCTGAGAACCGGTTACGGGTCTTGAGCAGGCCCAGAAAGTAGTTGCTGTGGGTCATCAAGCCGTAATTGTGCACGCTCGGGTTGCCTTGGTAGACCGCCACGGCATTGCGCCCATGGGCTTGCTGGACCGCCCACAATTTTTCGGCTGCCAGTGCGAAGGCCTCATCCCAGCCAATGGCCTGCCAATGCTCGCCGACTCGCTTGTGGGGCTGGCGCAGGCGATCCGGGTCGTTCTGGATGTCCTGCAACGCCACGGCCTTGGGGCAGACATGGCCACGGCTGAACGGGTCCATGGGGTCGCCCTTGATCGAGCTGATCAGGGCCCGCCCGTCCTCCTCATGGCTGACTTCGATGTTGAGCCCGCAGATCGCTTCGCACAGGTGACAGGCACGGTGATGCAGGGTCTTGGTCATGGCCGCCTCTGCCTTGTTGTTGTCGAACAGTGACTATGCGCCCGCCCCCGCCCTGCGGCCAGTGCGCTTCGCCGCGTGAATCCACCGACATCAGGCGCACGATTTACGACAGCCATTTGCCAAATTGCCAGCAAGCCGTGTACAACCGTCTGTAGCAAATAAAGAACAGCACGGGCCAACGGGTAAAGACACCCTTTGCAATACCCTTTGCGATCACCCCCGCTTTTCCCCCCTTGGCTTCAGGCGACATTTACTTATAGTATTGCGCCTTTCCCTATTTCGTCCGCCCCGTGCGGCTTACGCCGCAGGTCACCCCCGTTGTCAAAAAAACCATACGGTCGACCTGCATACCGTTGCAGATAAGGTAGTCACTCATGAGCGCTAGGCACTTTCTCTCCCTGCTGGACTTCACCACCGACGAATTGCTCGGGGTGATCCGCCGCGGCATCGAGCTGAAGGACCTGCGCAAGCGAGGCGTGCTGTTCGAACCGCTGAAGAACCGTGTGCTGGGCATGATCTTCGAAAAGTCCTCGACCCGTACCCGTGTGTCGTTCGAGGCCGGCATGATCCAGCTCGGCGGCCAGGCCATCTTCCTGTCGCCCCGCGACACCCAGCTGGGCCGCGGCGAGCCGATTGGTGACAGCGCCATCGTGCTGTCGAGCATGGTTGATGTGGTGATGATCCGTACCCACGCCCACAGCACCCTGACCGAGTTCGCTGCCAAGTCGCGTGTGCCAGTGATCAACGGCCTGTCCGACGAATCGCACCCGTGCCAACTGCTGGCCGACATGCAGACCTTCGTTGAACACCGCGGCTCGATTCAGGGCAAGACCGTGACCTGGATCGGCGATGGCTTCAACATGTGCAACTCCTATATCGAAGCCGCCAGGCAGTTCGATTTCCAGCTGCGCATCGCCTGCCCCGAAGGCTATGAGCCGGATCAACGCTTCATGGCACTGGGCGGTGACCGCGTGCAGATCATCCGGGATGCCAGGGAAGCTGTGCGTGATGCACACCTGGTGGTCACCGATGTCTGGACTTCCATGGGTCAGGAGGAGGAAACTGCACGGCGCCTGGCGCATTTCGCGCCTTACCAGGTCACCCGCGAACTGCTCGACCTGGCTGCACCCGATGTCCTCTTCATGCACTGCCTGCCCGCCCACCGTGGCGAGGAAATCAGCCAGGACCTGCTCGACGACCCACGTTCGGTCGCCTGGGACGAGGCTGAAAACCGCCTGCATGCACAGAAGGCGCTTCTCGAATTCCTTGTAGAACCGGCTTACCACCACGCATGAGTCAACCCCTACTGCTCAACCTGCGCAACCTCGCCTGCGGCTATGGCGACCAGCGCATCGTCCAGAACCTCAACCTGCACCTTAACGCAGGCGACATCGGTTGCCTGCTGGGTTCATCCGGTTGTGGCAAGACCACCACCCTGCGCGCCATCGCCGGTTTCGAGCCGGTGCACGAAGGTGAAATCCACCTGGCCGGTGAGGTCATTTCCCGGGCGGGCTTCACCCTGGCTCCGGAAAAGCGCCGCATCGGCATGGTATTTCAGGACTACGCGCTGTTCCCGCACCTGACCGTGGCGCAGAACATTGCCTTTGGTATCGCCAAACACCCACGCCAGGCCGCCGTCATCGAAGAGATGCTGGAGCTGGTCAAACTCGGCGGGCTGGGCGGGCGTTACCCGCATGAGCTGTCTGGCGGCCAGCAGCAACGTGTCGCCCTGGCCCGGGCGCTGGCGCCCGAGCCGCAACTGTTGCTGCTTGACGAGCCATTCTCCAACCTCGACGTGGAGCTGCGCCGGCGCCTGAGCCATGAGGTTCGCGATATTCTCAAAAGCCGCGGCACCAGCGCCATTCTGGTCACCCATGACCAGGAAGAAGCCTTTGCCGTCAGCGACCAGGTTGGCGTCTTCAAGGAAGGCCGCCTGGAACAGTGGGATACGCCCTATAACCTTTACCACGAACCGCAGACGCCATTCGTGGCGAGTTTCATCGGCCAGGGATACTTCATCCGTGGGCAAATGAGCAGCCACGAGGCAGTCAATACCGAAGTGGGTGAGCTGCGCGGTAACCGCGCCTACATCATGGCGCCGGGCAGTTCGGTGGATGTACTGCTGCGGCCCGACGATATCGTGTATGCACCGGGCAGCGGGCTACAGGCGAACATCGTTGGCAAGAGCTTCCTGGGGGCATCGACCCTGTACCGCCTGCAACTGCCGACTGGCAGCCAGCTGGAAGCGATCTTCCCTAGCCATAACGACCTTCAGGTCGGTGAAGATGTGGGGATTGCGGTGAAAGCCGATCACCTGGTGCTGTTCCCGGTGCCGGGTAGCGTAGCGGCGCAGTTGCCGCGCCAGGAGAATGGCGTGCGTCGGTACAGTTCCGCGACCTGATTGCAGACCCTTGGGGCCGCGCTGCGGCCCAATCGCGACACAAGGCCGCTCCCACAGGAAATCGAGAACTCCTGTGGGGCGGCCTTGTGTCGCGATTGGGCTGCAGCGCGGCTCCGGATCTCAGCCTCTGCCGATCCCGGCAAACGTGCCTTGCGTATACTCCGCCAGCACCGCCGCTGTCAGCTCCACTTCCAGGCCACGCCTGCCAGCGCTGACATGGATAGTTGCAAAATTCTGCGCTGAGTCATCAATAAAGGTCCGCAGGCGCTTCTTCTGCCCCAGCGGGCTGATGCCGCCCACCAGGTAACCGGTCGCCCGCTGCGCCGCTGCAGGGTCGGCCATCTCGCACTTTTTTACCCCGGCAGCATGGGCCAGGGCCTTGAGGTCCAGGGTACCCACAACAGGCACAACCGCTACCAGCAATTCCCCTTTCTCGCTGCTTGCCAGCAACGTCTTGAACACCTGTTGCGGGTCGAGCCCGAGCTTTTCTGCCGCCTCCAGGCCATACGACGCCGACTTCGGGTCATGTTCATAACTGTGCACACGATGCTCGGCACGGTGCTTCTTCAACAGGTCTAGGGCGGGGGTCATGCAAGGGCTCCAGTCAGGGACGACTCGGCGGCTACTTTAGGACAATTCCCACATCCCAGCCACCGCACCGCAATCGCGCGCGTCTAGCACAGGGATCAGCAGCTGATTCTAGCGACCATATCGTGACTGACCGTTCACTTTCGACCTTTGACATCAGCGTTTCTTGTCTATATTTTTTCGTTTCTGAATAAGCGGTGCACTTATAAGGTGCATTTCCTACATCACCCGGGGTCAATGGGGATAGACACCGGGTTTTGCTGTCGAGCGCCACGCGCCTCACAACAAAAAAAACGAGGTCATACATGACGACTGCTCTGCGCCAACCCACACTGTCCAGCCAATGCCTGGCCGAGTTTCTCGGCACCGCCCTGCTCATCTTCTTCGGTACCGGCTGCGTCGCCGCGCTCAAGGTGGCCGGCGCCAGCTTCGGGCTTTGGGAAATCAGTATCATCTGGGGTGTGGGCGTCAGCATGGCCATCTACCTCACCGCCGGTATTTCCGGTGCGCACCTGAACCCAGCCGTGAGCATCGCCCTCACACTGTTCGCAGGGTTCGACAAGCGCAAGCTGCCCTTCTACATGCTGGCCCAGGTATGCGGCGCATTCTGTGGCGCAGCACTGGTCTACACGCTGTACAGCAACCTGTTCTTCGATTTCGAACAAGCCCACGCCATGCTGCGCGGTAGCGAAGGCAGCCTGGAGCTGGCCTCGGTGTTCTCCACCTACCCGCACCCGTCGCTGTCCACCAGCCAGGCGTTTCTGGTCGAAGTGGTGATCACTGCCATTCTGATGGCCGTGATCATGGCCCTGACCGACGACAACAACGGCCTGCCGCGCGGCGCCATGGCCCCGCTGCTGATCGGCTTGCTGATTGCAGTGATTGGCAGCGCCATGGGCCCATTGACTGGCTTTGCGATGAACCCGGCCCGCGATTTCGGGCCAAAACTCATGACCTTCCTGGCCGGTTGGGGCGAAATCGCCTTCACTGGCGGGCGGGATATTCCCTATTTCCTGGTTCCGGTATTTGCACCGATCCTTGGCGCCTGCTTGGGTGCAGCGAGCTATCGCGGCCTGATTGCACGCAACCTGCCAATGGCGCCCGCCGCGACCCCTGAGACAAATGACATTCGCCAGGGCGATACTCAAGCCAATTGATGCCGCCATCACGCACAGCCCTGACCCCCTATTCTTGCAAGGCCTACGACCATGACAGACACCCAGGATAAGAACTACATCATCGCCCTGGACCAGGGTACCACCAGCTCACGGGCGATCATTTTCGACCGTGACGCCAATGTTGTAGGTACCTCCCAGCGCGAGTTCGCACAGCATTACCCGCAGGCGGGCTGGGTCGAGCATGACCCGATGGAGATTTTCGCCACACAAAGCGCCACCATGGTCGAGGCCCTGGCCCAGGCGGGTATCAGCCACGCCCAGGTCGCTGCGCTGGGCATCACCAACCAACGCGAAACCACGGTGGTGTGGGACAAGGAAACCGGACGCCCGGTGTACAACGCCATTGTCTGGCAGTGCCGCCGCAGCACCGAGATTTGTGCCCAGCTCAAGCGCGACGGCCACGAAGCCTACATTCGTGAAACCACCGGCCTGGTCACCGACCCGTATTTCTCCGGCACCAAGCTGAAGTGGATCCTCGACAATGTCGACGGCGCCCGTGAACGCGCCGAGCGTGGCGAACTGCTGTTCGGCACCATCGACACCTGGCTGATCTGGAAGTTTACGGGTGGCAAGGTTCACGTCACCGACTACACCAACGCCTCGCGCACGCTGATGTTCAACATCCACAGCCTGCAGTGGGACGACAAGCTGCTGCAAATCCTGGGCATCCCGCGGCAGATGCTGCCTGAGGTGCGTCCATCCTCGGAAGTGTACGGCCACACCAAGAGCGGCATTGCCATTGCTGGTATCGCCGGCGACCAGCAGTCGGCACTGTTCGGCCAGATGTGCGTTGAGCCGGGCCAAGCCAAGAATACCTACGGCACCGGCTGCTTCCTGTTGATGAACACGGGCGACCAGGCGGTGAAGTCGTCCCACGGCCTGCTCACTACCATTGCCTGCGGCCCGCGTGGTGAGGTGGCCTATGCACTGGAAGGTGCGGTATTCAATGGTGGCTCTACCGTGCAATGGCTGCGTGACGAACTGAAGATCGTCAACGACGCCCTGGATACCGAGTACTTCGCCAGCAAGGTCAAGGACAGCAACGGCGTGTACCTGGTGCCCGCCTTTACCGGCCTGGGCGCCCCGTACTGGGACCCGTATGCCCGCGGTGCGTTGTTCGGCCTGACACGTGGTGTAAAGGTGGACCACATCATTCGCGCCGCACTGGAGTCCATCGCCTACCAGACCCGCGATGTCCTCGACGCCATGCAGCAAGACTGTGGCCAGCGCTTGTCCGAGCTGCGCGTGGACGGTGGTGCAGTGGCCAACAACTTCCTCATGCAGTTCCAGGCCGACATCCTCGGCACCTGCGTCGAGCGGCCGCAGATGCGCGAAACCACGGCGCTGGGCGCCGCCTATCTGGCAGGCCTGGCCTGTGGCTTCTGGAGTGGCCTGGACGAGCTGCGCGACAAGGCGATCATCGAGCGTGAGTTCAGCCCGCAGTTGGACGAAACGCAGAAAGAAAAGCTGTATGCCGGCTGGAAGAAGGCGGTCGAGCGTACCCGTGACTGGGAAGATCACGAGGCATGATAGCTGTTGGGGCCGCCATGCGGCCCCAATCGTCCACTGGCCGTCATCCCCTTCCTACGGCATCATTGCAGAATTTGTCCGGCAGCCCCAAAGGACCGCCCATGAATCTGCCCCCTCGCCAACAACAAATCCTCGAACTGGTACGCGAACGCGGCTATGTCAGTATCGAGGAAATGGCGCAGCTGTTCGTTGTCACTCCCCAGACCATCCGACGCGACATCAACCAGCTTGCCGAGCTCAACCTGTTGCGTCGTTATCACGGCGGCGCGGCTTACGATTCGAGCATCGAGAACACCGCCTACGCCATGCGTGCCGACCAGATGCGCGACGAAAAGCAGCGCATTGCCGACGCCGTAGCCCGGCAGATTCCCGACCATGCGTCGCTGTTCATCAACATCGGCACCACCACCGAATCGATCGCACGGGCGCTGCTCAACCACAACCACCTGAAAGTCATCACCAACAACTTGCACGTGGCGGCGATCCTGGCCGCCAAGGACGATTTCGAAGTGCTGGTGGCGGGTGGCACGGTACGCCGTGATGGTGGTGTAGTCGGCCAGGCCAGTGTCGATTTCATCAACCAGTTCAAGGTCGACTTCGCCCTGGTGGGCATCAGCGGTATCGACGAGGATGGCAGCCTGCTCGATTTCGACTACCAGGAAGTGCGGGTGTCGCAAGCCATCATCGCCAATGCCCGGCAAGTGATCCTCGCGGCCGATTCCAGCAAGTTCGGGCGCAATGCCATGGTGCGTCTGGGCTCGATCGACCTGGTCGACTGCCTGGTGACCGACCAGACACCAACCCCCACCCTTACCCAATTGTTGAACCAGAACAAGATCAGGCTTGAGGTGGTTTGAGGGCTGGTGGGTGCATGCCGCCAGATGTGTGGCGGCCGTGAGATCAAGTGCGGCCCGCGCGGCGCATCGCGAGCGAGGCTCGCGCCTGCATCGGTTTCGGGCCCGTTATGCCTGAGACAGCGCCTCCCATAACCACAGCCACCCCCTAAATTTTCGGAAATGTTCACTTCATCGTCATTTGATCAGTTTTTTCTATAGAGACTGACTGGCGACCGGCTTTCTGTTGCGCTAATATTTTCGCAAACGAACATCAATGTTCATATTCGATGTGAACAGCCCCAGGAGGCCTTGCCCGTGTCCCAGCCAGTTTCGTCCCAGCTCCCAACAGCCAACTGCTATGACCTTGCCGTGATCGGCGGTGGCATCAATGGCGTGGGCATCGCTGCCGACGCCGCTGGTCGCGGCTTGAAGGTCTTCCTTTGCGAAAAAGACGACCTGGCCCAACACACGTCGTCAGCCAGCAGCAAACTGATTCACGGTGGGCTGCGCTACCTGGAGCACTACGAATTTCGTCTTGTACGCGAGGCCCTGGCTGAGCGCGAAGTACTGCTGGCCAAGGCGCCGCACATCGTCAAACCTATGCGCTTCGTGCTTCCGCACCGCCCGCACCTGCGCCCTGCATGGATGATCCGCGCCGGCCTGTTCCTCTACGACCACCTGGGCAAGCGCAAGCGCCTGGGTGCCTCGCGTAGCCTTCGCTTCGGCCCGGGCTACCCGCTGAAGCCGGCAATCACCCGCGGCTTCGAATACGCCGACTGCGCTGTCGATGACGCCCGCCTGGTAGTACTCAACGCCATGGCGGCCCGTGAGCTTGGCGCACATATCCACACCCGCACCCGCTGCTTGCGCGCCGAACGTGTAGAGGGCTTGTGGCAGGTTGAACTGCAGCACGCCGACGGCAGCCTCCAGACGATCCATGCCCGCGCGCTGGTCAACGCCGCCGGCCCGTGGGTGGCCAGCTTCATCAAGGACGACCTCAAGCTCGATGCGCCTTACGGCATCCGCCTGATCCAGGGCAGCCACATTATCGTGCCGCGCCTGTATGAAGGTGAACATGCCTACATTCTGCAGAATGAAGACCAGCGCATCGTCTTCTGCATCCCGTACCTGGACCGCTTTACCCTGATCGGCACCACTGACCGGGAATACAGCGGCGACCCGGCCGCGGTCGCCATTACCGAGCAGGAAACACATTACCTGTTGAAGGTCGTCAACGAGCACTTCAACCACCAACTGAGCCAAGCCGACATCCTGCATACCTACTCCGGCGTTCGGCCGCTGTGCAACGACGAGTCGGACAACCCTTCGGCGGTGACCCGGGACTACACACTCGCCCTTTCGGCAGAAGCTGGCCAGGCACCGCTGCTGTCAGTGTTCGGTGGCAAGCTCACCACCTACCGCAAGCTGGCCGAATCGGCCATGGCTGAACTCAAGCCCTTCTTCACCCAGATGCGCGGCCCCTGGACCGCCAGTGCGCCACTGCCAGGCGCAGAGGGCATGACAACGGTACAGGCGCTGATCGATGCCGTACTGGCACGGTGCGGCTGGTTGCCTGTTGACCTGGCCAAACGCTGGGTGCTCACTTACGGCAGCCGCGTGTGGCGGCTGCTCGATGGCGTTCACGGCCCCGAAGACCTCGGGCAGGCTATCGGGGCCGGGCTGTTCACCCGTGAGGTGGACTACCTGCTGGAGGAGGAATGGGCTGAGCAAACCGCTGACATTATCTGGCGTCGCACCAAGCTGGGCCTGTCGCTGACCGCACAGGAGCAGATAGCCCTGGAGGCGTATCTGCAGCAAGCCCGCAAGGTGCGCGCGAATAGCCGCGCAGCCTGATACCGACGGTGAAGCCCTCTTGATCCGTCAAGGGGGCGTATTCGCCCAGCGCTCGTAGGCTTCACGCGCCAACCGCGCCAGCAATGCCCGCTCGCTGCGATCGAAATCAGCCTTCAGTGCTTCACAGCGTTGCAGAAACTCGTTTTCGCTGATCACTTGCTCATCTACCTGAGCCTGCAGGGCCTCCATCCGCTGGTGCAGTGGCTGTACCAGGTCTTCAAATCGCTGCGCATGAAACTCACGCGCGTATTGCTCCCAGAAAGGCCGCTGTGCCAACGAGGCAATCAGGGCATCCGTCGTCTCAGTTTGCAAAACCGCGTCCTGGACCCGCAACACATCGCTGGTGGTTACGTTTGCAAAACCTGGGTAGTGCATTTCGTCGAGCTCGATCGGCAAGCCCAACGGACGCGCAAGCCGCTGTCGGTAAAAAAGCCGTGTCTCGATTTCATCGACATGAGGGGCGTGCTCGGCATGCATGCGTTGCACGTGCAACGTCGCGTGACGGTCGACCTCGTCCAGGCGAAACAAACCACGCGCCAGGCTTAGCAAGCGAGCTTCCATCCGACTGCCATGCGCGTCTTCGACGGCGCGCAGCACCAGAACCCCAAGCTCCATCTGCTCCAGCAACAGCAGCAGGCGGTCTTCACAACTGCGGGGACCAGATGCCTCGAGAAACAACTGATGACGCAACTGCTCGTGCTGCTCACACGTTTCCAGAATTCGCCAGATTCGGCTGCGGTAATGCCCAGGGTGCTGCTCAAAGTCCTCGCCGTGAACGAAGTCTGCCAGAAAGCGGAACATTCCATCTGAGTGCGGCTCCTCAAGCAGCGCTGTCCATATGGCCTGCTGGCGATCACGTTCAGCGTCGGCTGTGCTGTTGGCCCAGGTATTGAACAGGTCACTGTCAATGGCGCGATGGCGTGCGGACGCTGACCCCCACTGCCCTGGGGTTACACCTCGAGCCTCATCAAGCAGTAATGCGTCAGCTTCGCCAAGTGGATTATCGTGCAAGGACAACTGGTGCACCTGCAGGCGCAGCTGCTGCAACTCTCGGCGCAGCGTGCGAATGTTGTTGTTTCGCAAGTCTATGTGGGCACGAAATGAAATCCGCTCAGGCAACGCCTCAAGGCCAGCAGAGCGCAAGTTGACTTCACGCAAATTGCCCAGGCGCGTCAGTACCGGTGCCCTTCCCAGCGGGTTGTGACTGAGGTCGAGGTACCGCAGCGCGCTCATCCCGGCAAGACGCAATTCACCGGCCTCATCCATTATCACGCTGTTGCGACGCAGGTTTAGCTGCCGCAGGCGGGGCAAATGTTCAATGCCGTGAGGGATCGCAGTCAGGCGATTGCCGGACAGGTCGAGCTCAATCAGGTTGGGAAAACGTCGAAGGAAGTCCCCATTGATTTCACCAAGGCGCAGGTCACTGAGGATCAGCCGTCGCACATGATCAAAGCTCACCCCCTCCGGTAATTCGGGCAGACTACCGATACGCTCTCCGCTGATGATCAGCGCGTAGTCCCCGGCCTCGTCGGTTATCTTGCGCCGCCAGCTTCGCCGTATGGCAGTAGCGACCCGACGGCGGCGCAGCGCGTCCAGTGGGTTACTGGCATCCCTGCGCCACTGACGCAGGCTCTGACGCAGGCGTGTCAACTGCCCCGTGAGCTGGCTGTAGTGCTCCCACAACCCTACTCGCCGCTCCATGAGGGCAAGCAGATAGGCTTGTAGCTCCCCGTCTGTCATCGTCGGAAACACTTGGTGAATACCACGCCCTATGGCACGCCGACTGCTCTCGCCTCGCCCACTCAACGCATACCCGATACGCCCATCTCCAAAACGGGTCGGGGGTCGCAGGCCAACACCCAGACGCGGCATGCCGCAGAGCTCAGCCGCTTGGGTGCGATCACCGGCAGCGGCCTCGATCAGCAACGAGCCAAGGGCGCCTGGACTGACAGCGGCATCGCCGAGATCGGCTGTCTGCGTATCGTCCAGCGCAGCCAACAGTGCCGCCAGGTAGGGGCCGGATGTGCCTTGACCGGCGTAGCGGTAGCCGTCGCCGCGGCGCACGATACACCGTACATCCTGCGCAGACTCTGCGCCGATACCGGCCAGATACCGGCCACTCGGGCTACCTTCGCGCAGTTCGATGCGCAGGGTGTCTGGCCATTTCAGCTGACGCTCGAGCAAGCCCAAAGCCAGGCGTTCGGTGTCCGGATTGACGCAACGCGGCAGGCGCAAACCGGCACAGGCCCTGTCCAGACGGCTTTCGCGCAGCGACCATCGTGCACGCTCGGCCACTGCCAAAGGGATCCGCTGCGCGGTGCTGAGCGTATCGAGCTGCGCACCGCTGCATTGCTGAAGCAGCTCACGGGTACAGCGAGCCGACAGGCCGGGGAAAGTGCGCCGCAATATCCGCTCGATGCCGTTGGGCTGCACTTGCCGATCAGCAACGTACTGCGCCAGTCGCGGCGCGCTGAAGTCCGGGTGTAATTCATGTGCCTGATAAAGCTCCAGGGCATCGAGCAACCGTGCAGGTGCGCCCATGTGCTCAACGTGTAAACGGCGAATCTGCGCTTCACTCAGCCCTGTCACCTGGAGCAGGTAGTCGCATGTCGCTTCCGGTAGTTCTGCCAGGGGCGTACTCAAACGGCGTACCAGATTGGCCCGCCCTTCCCAGTACTGTGGCGTTTCGAGTTCATGGCGCCAGCCACCGGCGCCATTCTGCTCTATCGCTGGCCGGTAGGCCCTGGGGCGACCAGGGTGCAGGATCCTGGAGCGACCATCCTGCGGATCCTCCATCACCCGATAACGCCCCTCATCGAGGTGCCACAACCATTCCTGTGCGCCGACACCCCGCAACGGTTGGGCATCGTAACCGGGCAGATCCGTGGCCATGAGCCTGACCTTGCCTGCGGAGGTGCACACCGGTGCCAGGTCATCCACGAAGGCCAGACGCTCAAGGGCACGCACGGCCACTTGGCTGCCGGCTGCGATCATCCCGCCGAGCACGACATTCTCGGCAACGTTGAACAGGTGGTTCAACGCCCCTTCGCGATCACCCATGCGCCAGTCTTCATACCCTTCATACACTTCGTCAGCGATCTGAACCGCGTTTGCCACCAGCAACACTTCGCCAAGCACAGGCACGAAAGCCCCCGCCACATTCAGCAAGTTCATACCCAGCTCTTTGTAGCCCTGCATGCGCGCTTCGCGGTCTTCATCATCTTCGACATCGGTGGGCACGGCGAGCACCTTGGCGTCATCCCTGATCTTGGCAAGGTGTTGCCGGCGCAGGTGTACGAACGGTGCGTCAGTGATCGGTGCAGAACGGGCATCGAGCTCCACCCCGGCTGCCGATGCCTGCGCAACCCGTTCGTTCAATACCCGATAGAAATTGATGCGCTCACGCTCGGTAATGAAGCGCGCGAAAAAGCGCCGATAGGCCGGCGCACGGAAGCGCTTACCGAGGTACTTGTCGAGTGCATCCCAGCTGGCATGACGGGAGACGGGCTGATGAGGGTCATCGGGTATCCAGAGCACCACCGACTCCACTGCGTCAGCTGACGGACGCACTTCCAGCGTCAGCACGCCTGGAACCGGGCGGCCCAGCAGGTACAACTGTCGGGGCACCACAGTGCCAACCAGCGCAGGCACCACCGGCTTTTCGGCAATAAGTGGCAACAGAAAAAAATACGTGCGCTCGTCAATGTCCTGTTTCAACGCAGCGACCCGCATCGCCACCTCGAAATGGGCCTTGAAACTCGCCTCGAACAACCCGTGCAAGCGGGAAACGGCCTGGCCCGGCTCATCCTCAGGGCCATCTTCAGGCTGTAGATGGTGCGTAAGCAACGCCTGGTACTTGCCCCCTGCGTCAACCTCGCGACATGCGGAGGCAAACGCGTGGAAGCTCATCGGCAGCCGGTTACCGTTGCCATCGACCAGTTCACCTTTGAACATGAGCCCGGGGCGTGTTTCCCTGCGATGATAGTTATGCAACGCCGCCTCCAGCAATGAACGCCTGGAGCGGCGAACATAGGTGGGCCGCAGCAGCACAGGCGAAGCACTGGGCAGCAACAGCCGCTGCGAGACCCGTACACTCCAACCCGTCACGTCAGGGTTGCTGATGCCGCTCTTGCGCAGTTTCGTTTTGAGCAACGCTGCGGCGTAGGCTTGCAAAGAAGGGATGGTCTGAATGATCGGGCCAAGCCGCGCATTGCAGTGCGCCTGGCGACTCAGGGCATGACGTAACGCATCGAGCCTTTCCGGTTGCGCGTGGTCGACTAGCCATCCAGGCAAGTTTTGGGCAATCAGGCTATCGATGGAATCGTTCGGGGGCCGGTGCGGTGACATCTGTGGAGCTCTCCAGGCAAAGAGCTGAGCACACTACGTCTGCGCCCTTGCCGCGCACTGCATAGTTACTACACACGACACCTGGATGTGCGGCAGCCCACGCGTTCGGATAACCGAACGAGCAAGCGCCATTTATTCGGCCTGGCGAACCCCGGAGAGATGCCGAGACTGTCAAGCGCGAGCAATACAAGCGGTTTAAGGTCGACAGCAGGGCTTGGCACGAGTCATGCTCTACACTTGGTAGCCGAATGCACCCGCTTCTTGCTGTATTCGTTGAACGAAGAGTCCGCCAACGGCTCCATAAAAAAAACAAACACGTCGAGGAAAATTTGATGCGTATCGTTCGTCAATTGCTGGGCGCAGCCATCGCGGCTGCAGTCATCGCTTCGCCGGCCATAGCCGAGGAGCTCACCGGCACCCTGAAGAAGATCAAGGAATCGGGCACCATCACACTGGGGCACCGCGACTCCTCCATTCCATTTTCCTACCTGGCCGGCAAACCCGAGCCCGTCGGTTACTCGCATGACATCCAGCTGGCCGTCGTCGACGCGCTGAAAAAGCAACTGGGCACGGACATCAAGGTCCGCTACAACCTGGTCACCTCGCAAACCCGTATTCCGCTGGTGCAGAACGGCACCGTCGACCTGGAGTGCGGCTCCACCACCAACAACGTCGAGCGCCAGCAACAGGTTGGCTTCTCGGTCGGCATCTTCGAAGTCGGTACCCGCCTGTTGACCAAGGTCAAGGACGGTCAGCCGGCATACAAAGACTTCCCGGACCTGGCCGGCAAGAACGTGGTGACCACCGCCGGTACCACCTCCGAGCGCATCCTCAAGGCGATGAACGCCGACAAGCAGATGAAGATGAACGTGATTTCCGCCAAGGACCACGGTGAAGCCTTCAACATGCTCGAAAGCGGCCGCGCTGTGGCCTTCATGATGGACGACGCCCTGCTCGCCGGTGAAATGGCCAAGGCGCGCAAGCCAGCGGACTGGGTCATCACCGGTACGCCACAGTCGTATGAAATCTACGGCTGCATGGTGCGCAAGGAAGACGCTGCGTTCAAGAAAGCGGTCGACGACGCCATCGTGGCCTACTTCAAGTCGGGCGAAGTCAACAAAAGCTACGACAAGTGGTTCCAGCAGCCGATTCCACCAAAGGGCCTGAACCTCCAGTTCCCGATGAGCGACGAGCTGAAGAAACTGATCGCCGAGCCAACCGACAAGGCTGCGGACGAGAAGAAGTCCTGATCCTCAGCAAATAGTGGCCTGGTGCTCACAAGCACGAATCAATTCTGCAGGCCACTCATTAGTGTCTAACCTTTCATCCGAGGGCGCCTTGCGCCCCCGGATGCTCGAAGGTGCCCGTGAAACAACCGTCTGAGGGGAAATCCCGATGAATTACAACTGGGACTGGGGCGTGTTCTTCAAGTCCACCGGCGTGGGCAGCGAAACCTATCTGGACTGGTACATCACCGGCCTGGGCTGGACCATCGCCATCGCCATCACCGCCTGGATCATCGCGCTGCTGCTGGGGTCAGTCCTCGGTGTCATGCGTACCGTACCGAACCGCCTGGTATCGGGTATCGCCACCGCCTACGTGGAACTGTTCCGCAACGTGCCACTGCTGGTGCAACTGTTCATCTGGTACTTCCTGGTACCGGACCTGCTGCCAGAAGGCTTGCAGGAATGGTTCAAGCAGGACCTCAACCCGACCACTTCGGCGCTGATCAGCGTGGTCATCTGCCTGGGCCTGTTCACCGCCGCACGCGTCTGTGAGCAAGTGCGTACCGGTATCCAGGCGCTGCCCAAAGGCCAGGAAGCTGCCGCCCGCGCCATGGGCTTCAGCCTCCCGCAGATCTACAATAATGTGCTGCTGCCGCAGGCCTACCGGATCATCATTCCGCCGCTCACCTCCGAGTTCCTCAACGTGTTCAAGAACTCCTCGGTGGCGTCGCTGATCGGCCTGATGGAGCTGCTGGCGCAGACCAAACAGACCGCAGAGTTTTCCGCCAACCTGTTCGAGGCGTTCACTTTGGCCACGCTGATCTACTTCACCCTGAACATGGGCCTGATGCTGCTCATGCGCATGGTCGAGAAGAAAGTCGCCGTGCCTGGCCTGATTTCCGTGGGGGGCAAGTAAATGGAAATGGATTTCAGCGAAATCATCCCTGCCCTGCCTGCCCTCTGGGAGGGCATGGTCATGACCCTCAAACTGATGGTCATGGGTGTCATCGGCGGTATCGTGCTGGGCACCATCCTGGCCCTGATGCGCCTGTCGTCGAGCAAACTGCTGTCGAACCTGGCCGGTGCCTACGTCAACTACTTCCGCTCGATCCCGCTGCTGCTGGTGATCACCTGGTTCTACCTGGCGGTCCCGTTCGTGCTGCGCTGGATCACCGGCGAAGATACCCCGGTGGGTGCCTTCACCTCCTGCGTGGTCGCCTTCATGATGTTCGAGGCCGCGTATTTCTGCGAAATCGTCCGCGCCGGTGTGCAGTCGATCTCCAAGGGCCAGATGGGCGCCGCACAAGCGCTGGGCATGAACTACGCGCAGACCATGCGCCTGATCATCCTGCCCCAGGCCTTCCGCAAGATGACCCCGCTGCTGCTGCAGCAGAGCATCATCCTGTTCCAGGACACCTCGCTGGTATACACCGTGGGCCTGGTCGACTTCCTCAACTCGGCACGCTCCAACGGCGACATCATCGGGCGCTCCCATGAGTTCCTGATCTTCGCCGGCGTCGTCTACTTCCTCATCAGCTTCTCCGCTTCGTGGCTGGTCAAGCGCCTGCAAAAAAGGATCACCGTATGATTTCCATCAAGAACGTCAACAAGTGGTACGGCGACTTCCAGGTACTGACCGACTGCAGCACCGAGGTCAAGAAAGGTGAGGTAGTGGTGGTTTGTGGCCCGTCGGGCTCGGGCAAGTCCACCCTGATCAAGTGCGTCAACGCGCTGGAGCCCTTCCAGAAGGGCGACATCGTGGTCGATGGCACTTCGATTGCCGACCCGAAGACCAACCTGCCCAAGCTGCGCTCGCGCGTGGGCATGGTGTTCCAGCACTTCGAGCTGTTCCCGCACCTGACCATCACCGAGAACCTGACCATTGCCCAGCGCAAGGTGCTGGGCCGCAGCGAGGCGGAAGCCACCAAGAAGGGCCTGGCGCTGCTCGAGCGTGTAGGCCTCAGTGCCCATGCCAAGAAACACCCCGGCCAGCTCTCCGGTGGCCAGCAGCAGCGCGTGGCCATCGCCCGCGCCCTGGCGATGGACCCGATCGTCATGCTGTTCGACGAACCCACCTCGGCACTGGACCCCGAAATGGTCAGCGAGGTACTGGACGTGATGGTTCAACTGGCCCAAGAAGGCATGACCATGATGTGCGTAACCCACGAGATGGGCTTTGCCCGCAAAGTCGCCAACCGGGTCATTTTCATGGACAAGGGCAGCATCATCGAAGACTGCACCAAGGAAGCGTTCTTCGGTGACCAGAGCGCCCGCGACCAGCGCACCCAGCACTTCCTCAGCAAGATCCTGCAGCACTGACCCGGCCACAGCTTCCGCTGCCACGGCCCCACCAGGCAGCGGAAGCTGGTCGTAACAAGGCCACTGTGATGAAATGCGATCCCTCGCTACTTCGCCCTGCCAAGCCTGCCGTGAATTCCCGCCTGATCCGTCAATTGCTGTTACCACCACTGATCATCCTGCTGATGGTCGGGCTGGGAATGGCTGGCTACCTGATCAGCGAGAGCAATGGTATCCGCGCCCTCAGCGAAAACGGCGAACGCCAGCTGGAGCTGCATGCACGCACGGTCGAAAGCGAAATCAGCAAGTACACCTACTTGCCGAGCCTGCTGGAGCTGGAAGACAGCGTCTCGCACCTGCTCACCGACCCGGACGGCGCTTCACGCCAGACGGTCAACGAATACCTTGAAGGCCTGAACCGTCGCAGTCGCAGTCGGGCCATCTTCGTCCTCGACACCAATGGCCGGGTACAGGCCACCAGCAACTGGCGCGATGCCGACTCGTTCCTGGGTGAAGACCTGTCGTTCCGCGCCTACTTCCAGACTGCCGTGCGCGGCGAGCCCGGGCGTTTCTATGGCATCGGCAGTACCACTGGCGAGGCTGGCTATTACCTGGCCCATGGCCTTGAGGAGCACGGCAAGATCATAGGCGTTGCGGTGATCAAGGTGCGCCTGGACACCCTCGAGGAGCGCTGGCAGCGTGCCCGCCTGGAGGCGTTCGTCAGCGACGAGAATGGCATCATCATTCTCTCCAGCGACCCGGCCCGGCGTCTTAAGTCGGTGCGCCCGCTGACCCCGCAAATCAAGGAGCGCCTGGCGCGAAGCCTGCAATACTACTGGTGGCCGCTGAACGAACTGCAACCCCTGGCCCGGGAAACCCTGGCCGATGGTGTGGAAAAGCTGACCTTCCCGGCCAACACCGAAACCGCTCATGGCAAACCACACGAAGTGGCGTACCTGGCGCAAACCAGGCGCCTGGTCGACACGCCCTGGCATTTCACCCTGCTGACCCCACTGCAGGACCTGCGTCGCGAATCCATGGTGCAGGGCATTCTGGTGGGCGTGGCCTTTGCCTTGCTGGCGATCCTCGGCATTGCCTGGAACGAGCGGCGCAAAGTGATCGCCACCCGCCTGGCGGCCCGCGAAGCCCTTGAGGAAGCCAACAGCCAGCTGGAGCGGCGGATTGCCGAACGCACCGCCGACCTGCGCGCCAGCAACGAACGCCTCAAGGGCCAGATTCGCGAGCGCCGGCATGCCGAGCAGACCTTGCGCCACGCCCAGGATGAGCTGGTGCAGGCAGGTAAGCTGGCCGCCATCGGGCAAATGTCTACCAGCATTGCCCACGAGCTGAACCAGCCACTGGCTGCGCTGCGCACCCTGTCTGGCAATACAGTGCGCTTCCTCGAGCGCGGGGCGCTGGAAACTGCCAGCACCAACCTGCGCACCATGAATGACCTGATCGACCGCATGGGCCGCATCACCGCCAGCCTGCGCTCGTTCGCCCGGCGCGGCGATGACAGCGGCCAGGCTTCACTGGCCAAGGCGGTAGAGGCCACCCTGCAGGTGCTGGCCAACCGCGTCAGTGCCTGTCACTTGCAATTGCACCATCAGTTCGAGGACCAGCAACTGGCCATCGACCAGACCCGCCTGGAGCAGATTCTGGTCAACCTGATCGGCAACGCCCTTGACGCGATGGCCGCGCAACCGCAGCCTGAGCTGTGGCTGGAAGGCGAGTTGCAGGGCGACAAGTACCGTTTGCAGGTGCGCGACAACGGCCACGGCATTGACGCCGAAGCGCGCAAGCACCTGTTCGAACCCTTCTTTACCACCAAACCGGGCGAGCATGGCCTGGGCCTGGGCCTGACCTTGTCGGCTTCCCTTGCCGCCGCCGCCAAGGGAAGCCTCAACGTCGAGCATCCCGCCACCGGCGGCACAGCCTTCGTCCTGGCCTTGCCCCTGGTTTCCCCCCCCTAGCGAATCGGCAGAGCATCCATGAACCAAGCGCCTCTTACCGTCCTGATCGTCGAAGACGACCCGCATGTGCTGCTCGGCTGCCAGCAGGCGCTGGCCCTGGAGGATATCGCCTGCGAGGGCGTGGGCAGCGCCGAACAGGCGCTGGAACGCATCGGCGACGATTTCGCCGGCATTGTCGTCAGCGATATCCGCCTGCCGGGTATTGATGGCCTGGAGCTGCTCAATCGCCTCAAGGCCCGTGACCGCAGCCTGCCGGTGGTGCTGATCACTGGCCATGGCGATATCGACATGGCCGTCGGCGCCATGCGTAACGGCGCCTACGACTTCATGGAAAAACCGTTCTCCCCCGAGCGCCTGGTCGATGTGGTACGCCGCGCGCTGGAACAGCGCGGGCTGTCACGCGAAGTGGTGGCCCTGCGCCGCCAACTGGCCGAGCAGAGCAGCCTGGAGGGACGCATCATTGGTCGCTCACCGGCCATGGAGCACTTACGCGAACTGATCGCCAACGTCGCCGACACCTCAGCCAACGTGCTGATCGAAGGTGAAACCGGCACCGGCAAAGAGCTGGTCGCGCGCTGCCTGCACGACTTCAGTCGTCGCCAGAGCCACCCGTTCGTGGCGCTGAACTGTGGCGGCCTGCCGGAAAACCTGTTTGAAAGCGAGATATTCGGCCACGAGGCCAACGCCTTCACCGGAGCCGGCAAACGCCGCATCGGCAAGATCGAACACGCCAATGGCGGCACGCTGTTCCTCGATGAAGTGGAGAGCATGCCGATCAACCTGCAGATCAAGCTGCTGCGCGTGCTGCAGGAGCGCACCCTGGAGCGATTGGGCTCGAACCAGAGCATCCCGGTGGATTGCCGGGTGATCGCCGCGACAAAGGCCGACCTCGATGCCTTGGGCCAGAGCGGCCAGTTCCGCAGCGACCTGTATTACCGGTTGAACGTGGTCACCCTGGAGCTGCCGCCGCTGCGTGAGCGCCGTGAAGACATCCTGCAGTTGTTCGAACATTTCCTGCAGCAGTCGGCGCTGCGCTTCGACCGGGAAACACCGACACTGGACAGCCAGACCCTGTCGCGCCTGATGGCCCACGACTGGCCAGGCAACGTGCGCGAGTTGCGCAACGTGGCCGAACGCTATGCCCTCGGCCTGCCAGCCTTCAAGAAAGGCCCCAGCGGTGGTGCCAACCAAGGCCTGCTTTTTGCCGAGGCGGTGGAAGCATTCGAACGCAACCTGCTCACTGATGCCCTGCAACGCACGGGTGGCAACCTGAGCCAGGCCAGCCAGGAGCTGGGCATGGCCAAGACCACGCTGTTCGACAAAGTGAAAAAATACGGCCTCGCCTGACTGAACCCAAACTGGAAAACAACGTGGACCTGGTATTCAAAGCGGCCCTGGGCGCAGGCGTGGTGCTGTTGCTGGCGGTGCTGTCGAAAACGCGCAACTACTACATCGCGGGGCTGGTGCCGCTGTTCCCCACCTTTGCCCTGATTGCCCACTACATTGTCGGCAAGGGGCGCAGCATTGCCGACCTGAAGACCACCATCCTGTTTGGCATGTGGTCGATCATTCCGTATTTCGTGTACCTGGCAACCCTGTATGTACTGGTCGACCGCTTGCGCCTCGAGGCATCGATGGCGCTGGCCACGCTGGCTTGGCTGATCGCCGCGACTGTGCTGGTGACTGTGTGAGTGCGGATGCACTGATCGAAAGCGGCGCTGGCTGCTTCGCGGGCTCGCCCGCTCCCACAGGGTCTCCACAATGTCTGAGATCGGTGCAGCACCTGTGGGAGCGGGCAAGCCCGCGAAGCAGCCAGCGCGGATTCAGAGCCCTGCGATGTGCGTGACCGCTTGCCTGTGCGCCTGCAAATAAGGCAACACCGCCCCCAGTAACGGCGCCTTGAACGGCTCCTGAAAACGGTGCGCCAACCCCGGGATCAAGCGTAACTGGCTGCCCTGGATATGCGCCGCCAGGTGCACGCCATGCATCACCGGCAATAACGGATCAGCCGTGCCGTGTACCACCAGGGTCGGCACTCGCAACTGGTTGAGCAATTCGACGCGGCTCGGCTCGGCCAGTATCGCCATGATCTGGCGCTTGGCCCCGTCAGGGTTGAACGCCCGGTCGTAGGCCTGCGCCGCCTGCTGCAGCAACACTTCGCGGTCGTCTCGTACCTCAGGGCTGCCCAAGGCCGCCAGCAGGTCGGCCTGCTGCTCGATAGCCACTTCACGGTTCGGCGCGCTGCGCCGGGCCAGCAACTGCACCAACGCCGGGGCCGGCGCCGGCAGCCCCGCCGCCCCTGAACTGGACATGACCAGCGTCAGGCTGCGCACACGCTCAGGCGCCATCGCCGCCAGGTGCTGGGCAATCATGCCGCCCATGCTCACCCCCAATACATGAAACTGGCGCACGCCCAACGCGTCCATCAGGCGCAAGCCGTCATCGGCCATATCAGTCAGCGTATAGGGCGCCGACACGGGCAGGCCCAACTTGTAACGCAACAGTTCGAGCGTCAGGTTGGCGTGCGGTGGTACCTGGTTCCAGCGGGACAGGCCGACATCGCGGTTGTCATAGCGGATCACCCGAAAACCTTGGCGGCACAATGCCTCGACCACATCATCTGGCCAATGAATCAGCTGCCCGCCCAAGCCCATGACCAGCAGCAAGGCCGGGTCGCGTGGCGCACCGACGCTCTGGTACACCAGGCTGACGGCACCCAGTTCGGCACGCTGCACCGGCACCTGGGCGTCACAGCGCTGTTCGGCGAAACTCGCCGGTGCGCTAAACAGAAAGAAAAGAAAAAGCCAAAAAGCCCGCATGAAAGAAACACCAGAATGCAGATCCCCAGTAGAGCGCGAGTCTGATGAATTCTGTTCGGGCGCGCTGCCACAGTTCGGTGACAGTTTCATGACTCCCGCCAGGCGGTGCGACGATCGCCCAGTCGACAGATGTAGCATCATGAGAGAAACTCAACTCATTACCTGATTCCTCTATTCCATACCCCGGAGTTATCTGTGCTGGAGATCCGTCACCTGAAAACCCTTCATGCCCTGCGCGAAGCCGACAGCCTGGTGGAGGCCGCCGAACGCCTGCACCTGACCCAGTCGGCGTTGTCGCACCAGTTCAAGGAGCTGGAAGAGCGCCTGGGCCTCCCGATTTTCGTGCGCAAGACCAAGCCAATCCGCTTCACCAGCGCCGGGCTGCGTCTGCTGCAACTGGCTGATGCCACCCTGCCGTTGCTGCGCAGCGCCGAACGTGACATCGCACGCCTGGCCGGAGGCACTGCCGGACGCCTGCACATGGCTATCGAATGCCACAGCTGCTTCCAGTGGCTGATGCCGACCATCGACCAGTTCCGTGATGCCTGGCCGGAAGTGGAACTGGACCTGGCATCGGGCTTTGCTTTCGCCCCGCTACCGGCCCTGGCCCGCGGCGACCTTGACCTGGTGGTGACCTCCGACCCGGTGGACCTGGCAGGCATCACTTATGTGCCGCTGTTCACCTACGAGGCGATGCTGGCAGTGGCCAACCAGCACCCGCTGGCCAGCAAGCCTTACATCGTGCCGCAAGACTTGCTCGACCAGACGCTGATCACCTACCCGGTGGAGCGCGATCGCCTGGACATCTTCACCCGCTTCCTGGAGCCCGCCGATATCGAGCCAGCCGCCGTGCGTACCTCGGAGCTGACGGTGATGATGATGCAGCTGGTGGCCAGCGGCCGTGGCGTATGCGGCATGCCGCATTGGGCGCTGCACGAGTACAGCTCGCGCGGCTATGTGAAGGGCAAACGCCTGGGCGAGAAAGGCCTGTTTGCCACGCTTTATGCCGCCGTACGCACCGACATGCTCGATGCCCCGTACATGCGCGACTTTTTGCTGACGGCCAAGGACACCTCGTTTGCCACCCTCGACGGCGTCAGCGCGGTGCGTTGAGCGCCTGGCGATACAGCGGCAGGATCAAGTCGCGGGTCAGGGGAGCCAGTGGCATGACGGGTGCCTGATCTGCTGCCAGCCAGACCACCTCCTCGATCTCTGCGGCCGGCACCACGGCGGCGGCGCTGTCGACACGGAACAGCTCGGCTTGCACTTCGAAGCCTGGCTCGTTGGCGGCGGGGGCACTGAACTGGCCCAGGTGCATGGCCTGAGCCGGGTCGATGCGCAGGCCCAGTTCCTCCTGCAACTCGCGCACCAGCGCCTGTACCGGCGTTTCACCGGTATCGATCTTGCCGCCTGGCTGCATGAAAGCCTCGGTGCCACGCTTGCGCACCAGCAGTGTGCGGCCCTGAGGGTCGATCAGCAGGGCGGCGGCGATGCGGATGATGTTGGGCATGGGGTGGGCTCGCTAAATAAAATGACCCGCGAGGATCCCATGGGGTCATTGGCCTGACAAGGCCAGTTATTCCTGTACCGGCCTGGCAGACGAGCGGCCCCTTGCCAACCTGTTGCACACCCTCCATAAACAACACATGAACCTGCCCGCCAAACACCACCCGGTGCTCGAGCTGTTCCACCCTGCCGTCAGCACCTGGTTCCGCCGCCGCTTCGCCACGGTCACCGATGCCCAGGCACAGGCCTGGCCGTTGATCCACGCCGGGCAATCCATGCTGCTGGCCGCACCAACCGGCTCAGGCAAGACCCTGAGCGCTTTTCTGGCCGTGCTTGATGAGCTGCTGCGTGAAGGCATGAAGCACCAGGGCGAACTGCCCGCACAGACCCTGGTGATCTACGTTTCACCTCTGAAGGCCCTGTCCAATGACATTCGTCTGAACCTGCAGGCACCGCTCGAAGGCATCAGCCAAGCCATTGCAGAGCAAGGCCTGAACGCCCCACGCATCACCACGGCGGTACGCACCGGCGATACACCGCAGAAGGAACGCGCCGCCATGCGCAAGCTGGCCCCGCACATTCTGGTGACAACCCCCGAATCGCTTTACGTGCTGATGGGCTCGGCTTCTGGCCGTGAAGGCCTGGCCCATGTGCACACGGTAATCGTCGACGAAATCCATGCCTTGGCCGGTAACAAGCGTGGCGCCCATCTGGCCCTGACCTTGGAACGCCTGCAAGCCTTGTGCAAAAAGCCGCTGCGGCGGATCGGCCTGTCCGCTACCCAACGCCCGGTCGAACGGGTGGCACAGTTTCTGGTGGGTAGCGGGCGCCCCTGCGCCATTGTCGATATCGGCCATGCCCGCAAGCGTGACCTGGCCATCGAAGTGCCGCCGGTACCGCTGGGGGCGGTGATGGCCACTGATGTCTGGGGCCTGGTGTATGACCGCTTGGCCACCCTTGCCCGTGAACACCGCACTACGCTGGTATTCGTCAACACCCGGCGCCTGGCCGAACGTATCACCCGCCACCTCAGCGACCGGCTGGGCAAGGAGGCGGTTGCCGCACACCATGGCAGCCTGTCCAAAGCGCTGCGCCTGGATGCAGAGCAGCGGCTCAAGAGCGGCCAGCTCCAGGTGCTGGTCGCGACCGCATCGCTGGAGCTTGGCATTGATATCGGCGATATCAACCTGGTCTGCCAGATCGCCTCGCCGGGCTCGATTGCCGGCTTCCTGCAACGGGTTGGCCGCGCTGGACACCAGGTCGATGGTGCGCCGAAGGGGCGCCTGTTCCCCACCTCACGCGATGACCTGATCGAATGCGTTGCCTTGCTTGACTGCGTTCGACGGGGCGAACTGGACGCACTGCACATCCCCCGGGCACCGCTGGATGTGCTGGCCCAGCAGATCGTCGCAGAAGCCAGCAACCAGGCCTGGCACGAACAGGATCTGCTGGATTGCCTGCGCCAGGCCACACCTTACGCCGAGCTTGACCAGCACCATTACCAGGCCCTGCTGCGCATGCTCGCCGAGGGCTACAACGGCCGCCAGGGTGTGCGCAGTGCCTACTTGCACCGTGACGCAGTGAGCGGCACGCTGCGTGGCCGACGTGGCAGCCAACTGACCGCGCTGACCAGCGGCGGCACCATCCCCGACAACGCCGACTACGCCGTGTTGCTGGAGCCGCAGGCGTTGAACATCGGCAGTGTCAATGAAGACTTTGCCGTGGAAAGCATTGCCGGCGATATTTTCCAGCTGGGTAACGCCTCCTATCGCATTCTGCGCGTCGAGCCGGGTCGGGTGCGGGTAGAGGATGCTCATGGCCTGCCACCGACCATTCCGTTCTGGCTGGGTGAAGCGCCGGGGCGCAGTGACGAGCTGTCTGCCGCCGTGGCCCGGCTGCAGGCGCGAATCGACCAGCAACTGGCGCTGGCAGGCGGCGACACGGTGGAGGTACTGGCCTGGTTGCAGGCGACCTTCGAACTGAACGAAGCTTGTGCGGGCCAGTTGCTCGACTACCTGGCCCGCACCCGTGAAGTGCTTGGCGCCCTGCCCTCGCAGGATACGCTGGTGATGGAACGTTTTTTCGATGAGTCCGGTGGGACCCAACTGATCATTCATTCACCCTATGGTAGCCGCATCAACCGCGCCTGGGGCCTGGCCCTGCGCAAGCGCTTCTGCCGCACCTTCAACTTCGAACTGCAGGCTGCCGCCAGCGAGGACGCCATCGTGCTGTCACTGTCGACCAGCCACAGTTTCGAGCTGGACGAAGTGTGGCGTTACCTGAACAGCCGCAGCGCCGAGCTGATTCTCATCCAGGCCCTGCTCGATGCACCGCTGTTTGGCGTGCGCTGGCGCTGGAATGCAGGCGTGGCCATGGCACTGCCGCGCTTTGTGGGCGGACGCAAGGTGGCGCCGCAAATCCAGCGCATGAAGAGTGAGGACCTGGTTGCCGCCGTGTTCCCCGACCAGATCGCCTGCCTGGAGAACATCGTCGGCGAGCGGCAGATTCCCGACCATCCGCTGGTCGAGCAAACCCTCGACGACTGCCTGCACGAGGCGATGGACAGCGAAGGCTGGCTGGCGCTGCTGCGGCGCATGGAAAGCGGTGCAGTGCGCTTGCTGTGCCGCGACTTGCCCGCCCCCTCGCCGCTGGCTTCAGCGATTCTCAACGCCCGGCCTTATGCCTTTCTGGACGATGCGCCACTGGAAGAACGACGTACCCAGGCGGTACTCAACCGGCGCTGGAACGACGTGCACAGTAGCGACGACCTGGGCGCGCTGGACGCTGATGCCATTGCTGCCGTCGCGGCCGAGGCCTGGCCACAGCCGGCCAATCCCGACGAAATGCACGAAGCATTGATGAGCCTGGGTGCCATTGGTCAGGTCGAGGTAGATGCCAACCCCTGCTGGGATGTGCTGCTAAGGCAGCTGGCCAAGGCCGGGCGTGCCATGCGCCTGCCCGATGACAAGCTCTGGTTGGCCCGCGAACGCCTGAACCTGCTGCTGGCACTGTACCCCACAGCGCACAGGGAGCCAGCGCTCGAACGGCTCGCTGGCTTCGACCAGCCCATCGAGCCCGACCACGCACTGAGCGAACTGCTGCGCGCCCGCCTGAGCGGCCATGGCCCACAGACCCTGGCGCAAATCGCTGCGCCATTGGGCAAACCGGTAACCGATATCGAACAGTCGCTGGCCCGCCTGGAAGCCGAAGGCTATGTGCTGCGCGGGCATTTCAGCCCAGGTGCCACTGACCTGCAATGGTGCGAACGCCACTTGCTGGCGCGCATCCACCGCTACACGGTCAAACGCCTGCGCCGCGAGATCGAGCCGGTCAGCCTGCAAGACTTCATGCGCTTTCTGTTCGATTGGCAGCACCTGGCGCCAGACGAGCGCCTGCGTGGTCCGCAGGCGGTGGCCGAAGTGCTGGGCCAGTTACAAGGGTTCCCCAGCGCCGCAGCGGCCTGGGAGGCGGAACTGCTGCCGGCGCGTATCAAAGACTACAGTCCGCACTGGCTCGACGAAGCCTGCCGAAGCGGCCAGTTTGCCTGGAGCCGGCTGGCGGCAACCGTGGCGAGCAGCACGTTGACCAGTACCCCACTGGTGTTGCTGCCGCGGGACCAGTTGAACACGTGGCGCAGCCTGGCACCCGCACCTGCTGTCGACGCCCTTGGCCTACGTGCGCAACGTGTGCACGAAGCGCTGAAAACCCAGGGTGCGCTGTTCTTCGATGAACTGGCACATGAGGCACACCTGCTGCCCAGTGAACTGGAAACTGCACTGCAGGAGCTGGTGGGCTCGGGCCTGGCCGGGGCGGACAGTTTCACTGGCTTGCGCAGCCTGATCACGCCTGCAACCAAGCGCAGCGCACGTAACAGCCGCCGGGGCCTCCCGCCGCTTTCCAGCAGCATGGCGCATGCCGGACGTTGGGCCCTGCTGCGCCGCAGCGATGCGCCACCGGATCACGACCAGCGTCTGGAGCACATTGCCCGCACGCTGCTGCGCCGCTATGGCGTGATCTGCTGGCGGCTGCTGGCGCGCGAGAGTGATGTACTGCCGCCCTGGCGTGAGCTGCTGCGCTGCTATCACCGATTGGAAGCGCGTGGCGAGATCCGGGGCGGGCGCTTCATTGCCGGGCTGGCCGGTGAACAGTTCGCCTTGCCTGAGGCGGTAGTATTGCTGCGGCAAGTGAGACGACGTGAACCGGACGGAACGCTGCAGGTGGTGAGCGCCGGTGACCCGCTGAACCTGATCGGCTCGTTGCTGCCCGGGGCGAAAGTGCCGGCAGTGATTGGCAACCGGCTCCTGTATCGCGACGGGATACCGGTGGCGGTGCGGATGGCCGGGCGTTACGCGTATCTGGTCGAGGCGTCCGCACAGGAGCAGGAAAGCTGGCGGCAAAAACTGCTGCGCGCCCCCCTGTAGGAGCGGGTTTACCCGCGAACACGGTGGCGGCGGCAACGCTGACCGGCGGGTAGAAATTGGCCAGCAGGCCCGACCCTTTCGCGGGTAAACCCGCGCCTACGACGGCCTGCGCCCAATCACCAATGTGTGCCCACCACCGATCTGCGTTGCGACCAGGCAATTTGGCTCGGGTCGAGAATGATTTTCGCTACCCCGATTTTATTTTGCAGGGCCCGGCAACTTGGCTATGGTCGGGGTTTGCCCCCAGGCCCTGAGCCTGACCGCGCCATCGCAAGGACCCTGTATGAGCCTGTCACTTCTCAGTCGTTATGCCTTCTTCGCCGCCTGTGTGCTGTTCACCCTGGCGAGCCTCCCCTTCAGCCACCACGAATGGTTGTGGCCGTTCACCCTGACCACAGGCATTCTCAGCCTGATCGGCCTGTTCGACCTGCTGCAGCAGCGCCACGCCGTTCGCCGCAACTACCCGGTTCTTGGCAACATCCGCTATCTGGTCGAGGCCATTCGCCCGGAAATCCGCCAGTACCTGCTGGAGTCCGACAGCGATGCCCTGCCCTTCTCCCGCGCCCAGCGCTCGCTGGTGTATGCCCGGGCGAAGAACGAAGCCTCGGACAAACCTTTCGGCACCCTGATCGACGTATATGAATCCGGTTTCGAGTTCATCGGCCACTCCATGCGCCCGGCACCGCTGGCTGACCCGGCCAGCTTCCGCGTCATCGTCGGTGGGCCGCAGTGCAGCCAGCCGTACTCCGCGTCGATCTTCAACATTTCGGCCATGAGTTTCGGCTCACTCAGCGCCAATGCCATCCGTGCGCTCAACCAGGGCGCCAAACTGGGCAATTTCCACCATGACACCGGCGAGGGCAGCATCAGCCCCTACCATCGCGAGCACGGTGGTGACCTGGTGTGGGAACTGGGCAGCGGCTACTTCGGGTGCCGCACGCCAGATGGACGCTTCGATCCCGAACGTTTCGCCGCCCAGGCGCGCAGCCCTCAGGTGCGCATGATCGAGATCAAGATGAGCCAGGGTGCCAAGCCTGGCCATGGCGGCATATTGCCCAAACACAAGGTCACCCAGGAAATTGCCGAAACCCGTGGCGTGCTGATGGGCGAGGATTGCATCTCACCGTCGCGCCACAGCGCCTTCTCGACACCGATCGAAATGATGCAGTTCATCGCCCAGTTGCGTGAGCTGTCCGGTGGCAAGCCAGTGGGGTTCAAGTTCTGCCTGGGCCACCCGTGGGAATTCATGGGCATCGCCAAGGCCATGCTGGAAACCGGCATCCTGCCCGACTTCATCGTCGTCGATGGCAAGGAAGGCGGCACCGGCGCAGCGCCCGTGGAGTTCACCGACCATATCGGCGTGCCACTGCGTGAAGGCCTGCTGTTCGTGCACAACACCCTGGTCGGCCTGAACCTGCGCGACAAGATCAAGCTGGGCGCCAGCGGCAAGATTGTCAGCGCCTTCGACATCGCCAGCGTGCTGGCCATTGGCGCCGACTGGGCCAACTCGGCACGGGGCTTCATGTTCGCCATCGGCTGCATCCAGTCGCAAAGCTGCCACACCAACAAGTGCCCGACCGGTGTGGCCACGCAAGATCCGCTACGCCAGCGTGCGCTGGTGGTGCCCGACAAAGCCCAGCGGGTGCTGAACTTCCATCACAACACGTTGCGTGCCTTGGCAGAAATGCTGGCGGCGGCGGGCCTGGAGCATCCGGCACAACTGGAGGCCAAGCACCTGGTGCGGCGCATTTCAGCCACCGAGATCAAGCTGTTCTCGCAGATGCATGTGTTCTTGAAGCCAGGTGAGCTGCTGACCGGCGAGGTGAACGGGCAGTTCTATTCGCGGATGTGGCAACTGGCCCGGGCGGACAGTTTCGAGCCGCACAGCGAAGTGGCGGCCTGAGAGAACGCTGGGGCCGCAAAGCGGCCCCACGTCAGGTCAGGAGGCTGTACTCGTCACACCTTGTGCGTCTTTCGGCGCCAGGCGGAACGTGTAATACAGCACTGTCAGCAACACCAGGAACGCCGGGCCGATGTACAGGGCCACACGCGTATCCTCAAAGTACGCCATCAGCCCGACCACCAGCACCAGGAAGGCCAGTGCCAGATACGAGCTCAGCGGCCACAGCCACATGCGGTACTTCAGTGCCTTGCGCTCGGCCGTGGTAAGGCCGGCACGGAACTTCAGCTGTGCCAGCAAGATCATCACCCAGGTCCAGATCGCACCGAAGGTGGCGATCGAGGTCACCCAGACGAAGACCTTTTCTGGCACCAGGTAGTTGGCCAGCACGCCCAGCAGCAACGCGCCGATCGACAGTAGCAGCGCATTGCGTGGCACGCCGTTCTTCGAGGTGCGGGCGAAGGCCGCCGGCGCCTGGCCGTTCTGCGCCAGGCTATAAAGCATGCGCCCGGTGCTGAAGATGCCGCCGTTGCACGACGAAAGCGCCGCCGTGATGACCACGAAGTTGATGATGCCGGCGGCGGTCTTGATGCCGAGGCGCTCGAAAGTCATGACGAACGGGCTGCCCTGGCTACCGATTTCGTTCCACGGGTAAATCGACAGGATCACGAACAACGCACCGACGTAGAACAGCAGGATGCGCCAGAACACCGAGCCGATGGCCTGCGGAATGGTCTTTTGCGGGTTGCGTGCTTCACCGGCGGTGAGACCGATCATTTCCACGCCCAGATAGGCGAACATCACCATCTGCAGCGACATCAGCACGCCGGTCACGCCATTGGGCATGAAGCCGCCGTTGCTCCACAGGTTGGAGATCCCCACTGCCACACCGTCATTGCCAAAGCCGAAGGCAATGATGCCGATGCCGCCAAGCACCATGGCGATGATGGTGACGATCTTGATCAGCGCGAACCAGAACTCGAATTCACCAAAAGCCTTCACTGCCACCAGGTTGACCGCGCCCATGCTGCCCAGCGCCGCCAGGGCCCAGATCCAGCGCGGAACGTCGGGGAACCAGATGCCCATGTAGATGGCCACTGCCGTGATTTCGGCAACACAGGTCACCAGCCACAGGAACCAGTAGTTCCAGCCGGTCAGGAAGCCTGCCAACGGGCCGAGGTAATCCTGGGCATAACGGCTGAACGAGCCGGCGACAGGGTTGTGCACGGCCATTTCACCAAGGGCGCGCATGATCACCAGGATGGCCAGGCCGCCGATGATGTAGGACAACATGATGGCCGGACCGGCCATTTCGATCGCCTTGGCCGAACCGAGGAAAAGACCGACACCGATACAGGCGCCCAGCGCCATCAGGCGGATGTGCCGTTCGCCCAGTTCACGCTTGAGCGGGCCGCCTTCTGTGGCCTGGCCGTGGGCAGAGTGGTTGCCGACTGGCATAGCAATACAACCTCATTTTGTTATTGGATTTGACCTTCGTGCCGCCGCGACCATGCCGATAGGCGTGGCATTGGCTTGCCAGGCTGGTCTTGTGGACCGGCCCGTGTGCCGGAGTAGAGCGCCCGGCAAGGCGAAGGGGGCGAGCAGTATAGGAAGACCGTTGTAGGAGTTTTCACTGTATATATGCAGAAATTTGGCTAGAACTCTGGGGCCGCTACCCGCCCCAAAAATCGCCGGGGCACCATAGCAACATCGGCCGTTGAAGGAACCCACACCAAAGCCGCATAGCCCCTCACCACTTTCCTTCTTCTACAAATTTTTCACCCTATCCACTCAACGTCTAAGCTTCAGACAAGCAAGACGAAAATACTTGGCCGGATAGAAGACTATGGGCGCACTGTGGCAATCGGAACCAAGCAGAACGGAAGCACCCGAGATACCTCCGGCCGAGACGCCACAACCCAAGTCCCCCCGTCAGCGTCGGCTATGGTGGCGGCTGATCATCCTCATCCTGCTGGTGGCACTGGTAGCCATAGGTGTTGCCGCGTATGACGAATTTCGTACCTCCGAACTGCAATCGCGCGAGTTCAGCAAACTGGCCGGTACACTGACCTATTCACTGCAACCCGGTCCCAGCGATGCCATCATCTACCCCGGTGATGGGCCGTTCGACAGACGCCTGGGCTATAGCGCCCTGGGTGAATTCCTGCCACGCCTGCTCAAGCGCGACTACCTCATCAGCGAACAGGTGAAGTTCTCACCCGCATTGATGAACTACGTCGATCATGGGCTGTTCGCACCCTATATCGAGAAAATCCAGGCCGGCCTGTCGATCACCGACTGCCGCGGCGACACGCTGTACCAGTACAACTACCCCCAGCACCTGTACCCGGACTTTGCAGCGATCCCTCCCGTGATGGTCAACAGCTTGCTGTTCATCGAAAACCGCGACCTGCTGGATACCCAGGACCCACGTAACAACCCGGCAGTGGACTGGCCACGCTTTGCCAAGGCCGCCTACAGCCAGGTCGCCAAGTACCTGGCCCTGCCCGGCCAGTCTGCCGGCGGCAGCACCCTGGCCACGCAGCTGGAGAAATATCGCCACTCACCCGACGGCCTGACGGTGTCGGGCGCGGAGAAAATCCGGCAGATGATTTCTGCCAGCGTGCGTGCCTACCAGGGCGGTCCCGACACCACCGAGGCACGCCAGCGCATCGTGCGTGACTACCTCAACAGCGTACCGCTGTCGGCTGTGCCTGGGCATGGTGAGGTACATGGCATGGCCGAGGGCCTGCGGGTGTGGTACGGCGCCGACTTCGACCAGGTCAACCAGGCTCTGAACGCCACCGCCACCGACCCCCAGAGCATGGCCGCACGTGGCCTGGCCCTGCGCCAGGTGCTGTCGCTGATGATTGCCCAGCGCCGCCCCTCGCATTACTTGTCCAAGGGCCGGGTCGAGCTGGCCGAACTCACCGATTCGCACATTCGCCTGCTTGCCGCCAACAAGGTCATCGATCAGCCGCTGGCCGATGCCGCGCTGGCCAGCAAGGCGGTGTACCGCGACTGGGTCGCGCAGCCGACCATCGTACCGATCATTACCAACAAGGGCATCAGCCTGGCGCGCAACCGCCTGTCGGCCATGCTCAATCGCCCGCTGTACGACCTCGACCGCCTCGACCTGTCAGCCACCAGTACCTTGCAGGCCGACCTGCAGTTGCAGATCAGCCAGTACCTGAAAAACCTTGCCGACCCGGCGTTTGCCGCACAGATCGGCCTGATCGGCGAGCGGCTGCTCACTGCCAAGACCACCGACCAGGTGAGCTACAGCTTCACCTTGTTCGAACGCACCGCCGATGGCTCGCGGGTCCGGGTGCAGACCGACAGCACCAACCAGCCCTTCGACATCAACGAAGGCAGCAAGCTGGAGCTGGGCTCAACCGCCAAGCTGCGGGTACTGACCACCTACCTTGAAATTATCGCCGAGCTGCACGACAAGTACGCCGGCAAACCTGCCGCCGAGCTGAAGAAGGTCGAAGTGGCCGAACTCGACCGCATCACGCAATGGTCGCTGGAATGGCTGGCGCTGAACAGCAAGAACCAGAGCCTTGACGCCATGCTCGACGCCGCGCTCGAACGCAAGTACTCGGCCAACACCGGCGAAGCGTTTTTCACCGGTGGCGGGATGCATGTGTTCAACAACTTCCGCAAGGAAGACAACAACCGCAACCCGACACTCAAGGATGCACTGCGCGAGTCGATCAACCTGCCGTTCATCCGCCTGATGCGCGACCTGGTGCGCTACGTGACTTACCAGCAGCCGTACAACCGCGTGCCGCTGCTCAAGGACGATGCCGACCCGCGCCGCCAGGAATACCTTGCGCGCTTTGCCGACAAGGAAGGCACCAACTACCTGATGCGCTTCTGGAAGAAGTACCAGCGTAAAACCTCGCAACAACGCCTGGACACCTTCCTCGACAGCATGCGCGTGACCCCACAGCGGTTGGCGGCGGTACACCGCTACCTGTTCCCCGAGGCAGGCCAGGAAACCTTCAACGCGTTCGTGCGTGCCCACCTCAAGGGCGACAAGGCCGTGCTGGGCAAACTGACCGATGGCCGTCTGTCCGAGATGTACGCAGCTTACGGCCCCGGCAAGTACGACCTGCCCGACCAGGGTTACATCGCCAAGGTCCACCCACTGGACCTGTGGCTGCTTGGCTACCTGCTGAAGAACCCAAGCTCGACACTGACCGAGATGATCAACGCCAGTCGTTTCGAACGCCAGGAGGTATACGGCTGGCTGTTCAAGAGCCGCCACCAGGGCGCCCGTGACAGCCGCATCCGCACCATGGTCGAAATCGAAGCCTTCCTCGATATCCACCAACGCTGGAAACGCGTGGGCTATCCATTCGACCACCTGGTGCCCTCATTGGCCACCGCCATCGGCAGCTCCGGCGACCGCCCCGCTGCCCTCTCCGAACTGGTCGGGATCATCCAGAACGACGGTGTTCGCCTGCCGACCCTGCGCATCGACACCCTGCATTTCGCAGCCAACACACCCTATGAGACCAAGTTGATCACAGACCCTGACCGGGGCGTGCGAATTCTGCCAGTCGAAGTGGCGCGTGCACTCAAAGGCGCCATGTCGCAAGTGGTCGATGCAGGTACCGCGCGGCGTATTTCCGGCAGTTTCAAGCTGCAGGACGGCACCCCACTGGTGATGGGCGGCAAGACCGGTACCGGCGACAACCGAATCGAGAGCTTTGGCGCCGGCGGCCGGCTGATCGGCTCGCGCTCGCTAAACCGCACCGCCACCTTCGTGTTCTTCCTCGGCGACAACCATTTCGGCACGCTGACCGCCTTCGTGCCGGGTCGCACGGCAGAAGCGTTCAAATTTACTTCGGCGCTGCCAGTGCAGGTGCTCAAGGGCATGGCACCGATCCTCATGCCATACCTGCAGCCTGGCAATCCGAATGAGTGCAAGCCGCCACAGGTTGCCCTGCACACACCGCCACCGGCAGGGAACGCATCGACGCAGTAGATGATAATCATCAGCATTTAAGGGCTTGTCTTTAGATATATCTTGAGTAATATCTTAAGATATATCGCAAACGACGGAGCCCTATCCTTATGCGCGAACATCCCCCTCATGATCCCTTCGAGCGGCGCCCCGCCCGTGGCGAGCGCGGCCCGCGTGTCTTCGCCCCGGGTGACCTCAAGCTGCTGATGCTGGACTTGCTGGCCGAGCAGCCCGGCCACGGTTACGACCTGATCCGCCAGATCGAAAATCTGTTCGACGGCAGCTACAGCCCAAGCCCTGGGGTGATCTACCCCACGCTGAACTTCCTCGAAGAGGCCGAACTGATCAGCGGCCAGGTACAAGGCAGCAAACGCCTCTACGCCATCACCGATGCAGGCCGCAGCGCCTTGGTGGATCAGGCAGTAGCCCTGGATGGCGTGCGCATGCGCATCGAGGTCAGCAAACGCGCCCTGCGCGGCCACGACCGCCCGCCAGAGATTCATGAAGCGGTCGGCAACCTGCGCCATGCACTGCACATGCACAGCGGCCGCTGGACAGAGGAAGAAATCGAACGGGTCCGTGACCTGCTCAACCATACCGCCAAGGCCATCGCCTCCGGGCCCACCGAACCTTTCAGGGAGACGCCCCATGAGTGACACCATTCACCGCGTAAACCACGAGATCCGCCAGCGCCGTCTGCAGGTGCTGCGGGTCACCGAGCTGACCCCGCGCATGCGCCGCATCACCCTGGGGGGTGCCGAGCTGCAAGGCTTTACCAGCATGGGCAGCGACGACCATATCAAGCTGCTGTTCGCCGAAACGCCGGAGCAACAACAGGCCATCGAGGCCCGTAACCTGGGCAAGGACGGTGGCGCGCGGCCCACCATGCGCGAGTACACACCACGGCGCATCGACCTGGTGGCACATGAGCTGGACATCGACTTCGTGCTGCACGGCGACGGCCCTGCCTCTACCTGGGCCGCGCAAGCCGCGCCCGGGCAAACCCTGGACATCGCAGGGCCACGGGCCTCGCTGGTGGTGCCGGATATTTTCGACAGCTACCTGCTGATCGGTGATGAAACTGCCATCCCGGCAATTGGCCGTCGGCTGGAGGAGTTGCCGGCGGGCCGCCAGGTGCTGGCAGTGATCCAGATCGAAGACGAGCACGAGCGCCAGCCGCTGCCAAGCAAGGCGCAGGTGGAAGTGATCTGGGTACGTCGCCAAGGGGAAGACTTGTTGGAGCTGGTGCGTAACCTGAGCTTGCCGCAAGGCCAGCTGTATGCCTGGGTGGCGCTGGAAAAAGCCCTGACTCGCCAGGCCAAGGCGTTGTTGCTGGAGAAAGGGGTAAAGGAAGACGCGCTAAAGGCTGCAGCCTACTGGCGGGCCAACGGGACTGCCGACGACGAGTGATCGTGCTTGTCTGATCTGCCGTCTTCGCGGGCAAGCCCGCTCCTACACCGATCGGGGATGGACACAACTCGGCGGTTGGGCACAAATCGGTGGTTGGGCACAGGCCGTTGTAGGAGCGGGTTCACCCGCGAACACCGGCGCAGCCGGTGCCACGCAACGCGCAGCCTGCTTCGCGGGTATGCACCATCGATACGACCAAGCGCTTAAGCCCCGAGCACCTCAGAAAAGCTCGACCGCTCGCAGCGTATCTACAGGTGGCCGCGCCACGTTGTTGCTTACCAACGAAGGTCTCGCTGCCCCGCCAAGGCCTGCGGCCCAAGCCATTGGGCGCCACGCAACAATGGCGTCAACTGCGCTTCAGGCTGCAGCTGGAACACCACCTGCGCCTGGCGTCCTGGCAGGTCGGCATCCACGGTCAGTTGATGTTGCCCTTGCTGCGCCAACTGCCCGCGCAGGTGCCAGCCACTGCGGCAATCCATTTCCAGCCAGCCGTGCCCAAGGCCTAGGGACCAAGGGTCGCTCAGGGCAAGGTCGGTTACGATCACGCGGCCTTCACTGGCCTGGCATTGGCGCCCTGTCCCCTGCATCCTCAACACACCCTGCCACTGGCCGGCCAGGCGGTAATCCGTCGAGACCGTCGCCAAAGGCCCCTTGGCTGATGCCTCCAGCCGCCAACGCCAGGGCCAGCCTTCTGCACGCAACTGCCAGGCCTGCCCCTGGAACCCCACTTGCGCATTCGCCTGCAAGCGCCAGGGCTGCAGCGTCCAGCGCAACGGCCCGACCGGCCCCCATCGTTGTGCCTGCCCTTGCCAAAGGCTTCCACCGACATCGCGTACCGGCAGGCCGAACGCACGCACCACCCAATTGGCCGGAAGCTCGATAAACAGCGTGAGCACGAATACCAGTAACACCCAGGCCATTGCTGCACTGCGGCTCATGGCTGCACCACCAGATCAAATCGCAAAGCCTTGCCCTGCTGCTCCAGCCCCCATTGCAACGGCAGTGCGCCTTCTGCACGCAGGCTCTGCACCCAGCCTTGCAGCATGCGCTCATCGGCCACCTGCCCGCGCAGTTGCCAGGCCTTGCCTTGCGTATCGACTTCGGTCAGTTCAACCCCACGGGCCTGGGCCGACTGACGTAGCCGCTCCAGGTTCAAACCGGGCCCGCCTTGCAGGCTGGCCGCCTGTTCGGCCAGCACACGCCACTGGCCAAGCACGCGCCATTGCGCAACGCCTTCGCGCAGGGCCAGGAAGGCCAGCAGCAGGGCGATCAGTCCCCAGGCGAACGTGAAGCGATGACGCTGTAGCCAGTCCCGGTTCATGAAGCTGCTCCCAGGTCGAAGATCACTTGGCCTTCTTGAACCTGCACTGTGGCGCCAGCGGCAGCCGCCATATCACGCCATGGCGGCGCACTGCCCTCGCCCTCCAGGCGCAGGTGCCAACGCTGACCATCGAAGCGCACCGCTTGCAGGCGCAAGCCGGGGTTGGCACGCAGCCAGGTCTGCAAGCGAGCCTGCAGGTCGTCTAGCTGACGTGTACGCAGTTGCTGCTGCAGTACGCTCTCGCGCAGGCGCTTGAGGGCCTGTGCCGCGTGCCGAGGGCTGGCCTGCTCGCCGGTCACGGCAACGACCTGGTTGCGCCAGAGTTGCGCCTGACGCCATTGCTGACTCACCCACAGGCCACCCCAAACGGTGGCCAGCACCAGGCAAGCTGCCAGCAGCCGCTGCTGCTGGCGGGAGGCCGCCGGCAACGAGCGCACCTTGCGGGCGCGGTCGAACAGGCCGGGCAGTGTGTCGAGCGGCGCAAATACGGCTGGCCAATTGCCGCTCAGCAACGTCTTGTGCAGCCCTGCCCACGGTGGCTGCGGCACGCCACCCAAGGCATCAGGCCACGCCAGCCAGTGCTCCTGTCCGTCCTCGGCCAAGCCTTTGTAGAGCGACATGCCGGGGGTGCGTTGCCATTGCCAAGCGCATCCTGGCTCGGGTGGTGGCAGCAGCTGCAGCTCCGCCCAGCAACGTACCGTCTGCAAGCCCCATTCGGCGCATTGGCCACGCCAGTCATCCAGCTGCTGACGCGCCACTACCAACAGACGAAGGTACCCCGGTTCACGGGCCAGGCAAGCACAGGCCACCTCATGCGGGGCCTGCAGCAAGCGATCCTCAAGCAGCAAAGGCCATTCTTCGCGCTTGAGCCCGGGAGGGGCCGGCACGCGAAAATGGCTGCACGCCTCGGCAGGCAGGACCAGCGCAACATGGGCCTGCGGGTTGGCCGGTGGCTCGCCCTGCCCCTGGCTTTGCAAAATACCGTCCTGGACCAGCGCCCAATGCCAGACAGCACCCGGGCGCAGCAGCAGCCACACCTGGGCCGGCGCACGCCGTCGCCATTCAAGTTTCATGAGCGCCCCCATGGAAGGGCGAAGGTGCAGACATAGGGGGCTCCATCACGCAGCAGTTCCAGACGCACACCACGACCTGGGTGCACCGGTTGGTCAGAAGGCCAGGCCAGCCAGCGGCCGCCCTGGTAGTACAGAACGTTCATGGCGCTGACCTGGTCGAGTCGTTCGCGCTGTACCCAGCGCGGGGCGACGGCGGCGTACAAGTCCGCCGAGCTTTCCAGCAGCAGACGTTGCTCGCGGGCCTCGAACCGCAGGCGCTGGCGTTGCAGGCGCGAGCCACCTTCGGCTGCCGGCAGGCCGGTGCTGGCGACCCACAGCAACTGGTTGCTGGCGGGCTGCCAGTCCAGCCAACGGCTGGCCAGCGGCAGACGCTGGTCGTAGACACGGCGCAGCACCGGGCTGTCGAAGCGCCGCTCCAGGGCCAGGCAAAAGTCCAGCACCGAGGTTTGCCGCGTGGTGTCCTGCAGGCGTTCGCGCACCTTCAGCCATCCGTTGACCAGGGCGGCCAGCATGATGCCGAGCACGGCTGTCAGGGCCAGAGCGACCATCAGTTCGATCAGGGTCAGGCCGGTTTGGCGGTGTTTCATGGGCGCTCCAGAAACACGGTGTACTGGCCCAACGGCAAGCGCTGGTCGCGGTCGGCGAACAGCTGTAGCTCGCCACGGCGCAGGTCGCGCACGCCGGTGCGGCGCAGTTGCAATTGCCAGTGACACAGTTGGGCACCTTGGCCGAGCTCGCCGGCTACCTGGTTTTCAGCAGGCCAGTACTGCTCGACGGCAAAGCGGGCTTGCAACTCACGCGCGCACAACAGGCCAAGACGGTGCTGTTGCAGGTTGTCCTGCACTGCAAGCCTCTGGCGCAGTACCTGGCTGGTGATCACCGCCAGCACGGCAGCGATTGCCAGGGCTACGGTCACCTCCAGCAGAGTGAAACCACGCTGTGCTTGCTTCATGGCACGACCCACATGCCATCGGTGCGGCTCCAGGCCCATTGCTGACTACCATCGGCCCAGCGCCAGCGCACGCTACCCGCCTGCGCCCAGCCATGCGGCGTGAACAGCACGCGCGGTTGCGGGCTGGCGGGCCAGTCCGGGTGCAGGCCCTTGGGCCAGTCGCCGAGCGGGACCGCTTCGACCACCCAGGCATTGCCCTCGCGGCGGACGAACTCCGGGCGCTGGCCATTCCAGCGCAACCCGCGCAGTTGCCCCGCATGTCGGGCCAGCGCGGCCTGGCCGCGGACCTCGACCGCCAGCCGTTGCAGTGCCTGCTCGACACTGGCCTGGCCGTTGCCAAGGCCGGCCACCGCCAGCCCGGTCATCAGCCCGGCAATGGCCAGTACCACCAACAGTTCGATCAGGCTGAAGCCGCGCTGATGACGCACCGTTACAGCGCCCAGTTACCCAGGTCGGCATCCTGGCCTTCTCCACCTGGCAGGCCATCGGCACCCAGCGAGTACACATCGACCCGGCCATGTTCCCCAGGCATGCGGTACTGGTACGGGGTGCCCCACGGGTCCTCCGGCAGGCGACGCACGTAGCCATCACTGCGCCAGGCCCGAGGCACTGGCTCCTGAGCCGGCTTTTTCACCAGCGCGGCCAGGCCCTGTTCGCTGCTGGGGAAGCGCAGGTTGTCCAGCCGGTACATGTCCAGCGCCTGCTCCAGGGTGGCCAGGTCGGCCATCACCTTCTGCTTCATGGCCTTGTCCTGGTTGCCCAGCACGCTGGGCGCGACCACGGCGATCAGCAGGCCGATGATGAAGATCACCACCATGATCTCCATGAGGGTGAAGCCGCGTTGGCGGTTACGTCGATGCTGCATGGCAATACTCCTTGTCGTCACAATTGCAGGCCCTGGTTGAGTTGCATGATCGGCAGCAGCACCGCCAGCACGATGAACAGCACCACGGCGCCCATCACCAGGATCATCAGGGGTTCGAACAGCGCCATGGCGGTATCGACCTGGCGGGCAAAGCCGCGCTCCTGGTCGTCGGCCACGCGCTCGAGCATGTCCGCCAGGGTGCCGCTGGCCTCGCCGCTGCCGACCATGTTCACCAGCAGCGGCGGGAATTGCTGGCTGGCATCCAGCGCACGGTGCAGGCTGGTGCCGCCCTGCACGTGTTGGCGCACCTGCTCCATGGCCAGGCGGATACGCCGGTTGCCGATGGTTTCGGTGGCCACTTGCAAGGCTTCGAGCAGGGCCACGCCACTGCCAGTGAGAATCGCCAGGCTGCGCGCCAGGCGCGCGCTCTCCAGCACCTGCAGCAGGCTGCCAATACGCGGCAGGCGCAGCAGCAGCTGGTCGCGACGCAGGCACCAGTGCGGTTTGCGCAGCAGCCAGCCAGCCAGCCCCCCGAGCAACAGCGCCCCCCCTAACAACCAGGGCCCGGCGTGCACCAGCCCCTGGCTCAGGCCGATCAGCAACGAGGTGATCAGCGGCAGGCTTTGCCCGGCGTGGGCGAATTGCTCGGTGAGTTTGGGCACGACGAACGTCATCAGGCCAATCACCACTGCCAGCGACACACCCATCAGCACAGCGGGGTAGATCAGCGCTGTGCGGGCCTTGTGTTGCTGGCGTTGCACCTGCTCCAGGTGGTCGGCCAAGCGGGTCAGCACCTGGGCCAGGTGCCCGGAGCGTTCGCCGGCCTCGACCAGCGCGCAGTAAAGGCCAGTAAACGGTGCACCCTGCCGGGCCAGGCTGCGGGCCAGGCCCAGGCCTTCGGCCAATGAGCCGCGCAAGGCCACCAGCACACTGTGCAAGGCGGGTTGACGCAGTTGCCGTTCAAGGGTGGCAAGGGCATCGACCAAGGGAATGCCGGCCCCGGTCAAGGTGGCCAGCTGACGGGTCAGCTCACACAACTGGGCGCGGCTCAAGCGCTGGCGTCGGGGTTGTCGGCTGCCGGCTTCATGGCGCTGCAACTGGCGGGCGAACAGGCCCTGCTCGCGCAGCAGCTGGCGGGCGTGGCGTTCACTGTCAGCCTGAAGGCTGGCCTTGTGCGTTTTGCCGGCGAGGTCAACGGCCTGGTAGCGATAGGTCGGCATGCCTTAGCCCTGCACCACGCGCAGCACTTCAGCCAGGCTGGTCTCACCGCGGGCCAGGCAATCGCTGGCCATCGCCACCAGGCTCTGGCGCCGATCAGCCAGGTAATCCTGCATGGCCAGCTCACTGGCGCCGTCGTACAACAAGCCGATGAGCCCAGCGTCCAGTTCGATAAATTCGTACAGCCCCAGTCGCCCGATATAACCGCTGCCCTGGCACTGCTCGCAGCCTACGGCGTGATAAGTGCTGCCCAGCGCCGCCAGCTCGGGCCACAGCTCGCGCTCGGCGGCCTGTAGCGGGTGCGCCACCGCACAGCCGCACAAACGCCGCACCAGGCGCTGGGCCAGGACGCCGCGCAGGCACGAGGCGATCAGGAACGGCTCGATGCCCATGTCGCGCAGGCGGGTCACTGCGCCTACCGCGCTGTTGGTGTGCAAGGTCGACAGCACCAGGTGGCCGGTGAGGCTGGCCTGCACGGCGATCTGTGCAGTCTCCTGATCGCGGATTTCGCCGAGCATGATCACGTCAGGGTCCTGACGCAGGATGGCGCGCAGGCCACTGGCAAACGTCAGCCCGGCACGCGGGTTGATGGCGGTTTGGCCAATGCCGGCGATGGCGTACTCCACCGGGTCCTCGACGGTGAGGATGTTGCGGCTGCCGTCGTTGAGGCTGTTCAGGCTGGCGTAGAGGGTCGTGGTCTTGCCCGAACCGGTCGGGCCGGTGGACAACACGATGCCGTTGGGCCGCGCCAGGCAACTGCGCAGGCCCTGCAACACCGCTGCCGGCATGCCCAGGTTATCCAGCGCCAGCAGGCTGGCCTGCTTGTCGAGCACGCGCATCACCACCCGCTCGCCGTGGATGCCGGGCAAGGTCGAGACCCGTACGTCCACTTCGCGCCCCGCCGCGCGCAAGGTGATGCGGCCGTCCTGGGGCTGACGCTTTTCAGCAATGTCCAGGCGGGCCATGACCTTGATCCGTGATACCAGCATGGCCGACAACGCACGTGGAGGGCGCAGCACCTCACGCAGGTGGCCATCGACCCGCAAACGCACCACCAGGCTCTGCTCGAAGGTCTCGATATGGATGTCCGAGGCGCGCAGCCGCAGCGCCTGGCCGAACAGGCCGTTGATCAGGCGGATCACCGGGGCTTCGTCGTCGCTTTCAAGCAGGTCTTCGATGCGCGGCATCTCGCTCATCAGGCTATCCAGGTCGACCTGGTCGCCAATGCCTTCGATCAGCGCTTCGGTGGCGGCATCGCCGGCCTGGTACAGCTGGCCAAGGCGCTCGTCGAACAGCGCAGGTTCCAGGTATTCGAGCAGGCTTGGCTGGCCATGCACACGCAGCAACTCCTGCAACTGGGCATTGTCGGCGTCGGGCCGCAGCCATAGCTGCCAGCCCTGCTCTGCCGGGGCCATCGCCACTCCGCTCTGCCGTGCCTGGCGATAGGGCAGCATCACCAGTCACCGCCTTCCAGGCGTGCGCGGCTGGCGGGGAATACCTGCAACAGCCGCGTGCCCTCTGCAAGGTCCGGCAACTGCAGCGGTGTGGTCTGCTGCAGGGTGCGGTACTTGTCTTCACTGAGGCCCGCCAGGCTCGGGCCGTCGCGCAGAATGCGCGGGCGGATGAACACCATCAGGTTCTGCTTGGTGTTCCTGGTGGCATCGGAGCGGAACAACCGGCCAAGATAAGGGATGTCGCCGAGCAGCGGCACACGCTGGTTGCTGGTACTCAACTCGTCGCTGATCAGGCCGCCAAGTATCACCAGGCCGTTGTCCTCGACCATGACCTTGGTCTTGATCTCGCGCTTGTTGGTGATCACGTCGCTGGCCGAGCTGGTGTCGGCAATCGACGACACCTCCTGAACGATGTCCAGGCGCACGCTGTTGTCGATATTGATCTGCGGCTTGATGCGCAGCTTCACCCCGACTTCCTTGCGCTCGATGGTCTGGTACGGGTTGGCGTTGTTCTGCGTCACGGAACCGGTGACGAAGGGCACTTCCTGGCCAACCAGGATCGATGCCTCGGCGTTGTCCAGGGTCAGCAAGGTGGGCGTGGACAGCAGGTTGAAGCCGCTCTTGCCCTTCAGCGCGTTGATCAGCATGGCGAAGTTGAAGCCCCCGCCGAAATGGCCGATGCCTGCCGTGGCACCGGTGGTGGTGGACAACAGGTCACCCAGGGCCTCGCTGTCGCCACTCGCGGCGGCCCCGGCAATGCTGGCGATATTCACCCCGTTACTGCCGAAGTTGACGATACCGGCACCGAACTTCTCGTCGGCGAACAGCCACTGCACGCCCAGCTCCTGGGCGCTGCTGTCGGACACCTCGGCGATGATCGCTTCGACCACCACCTGGGCACGGCGAATGTCCAGTTGCTCGACAATGGCCCGGTACGCTGCCAGCTCGCTGTCGGGGCCGACCATGACCACGGCATTGGTCCCTTCTTCGTATTCCAGGCGGATACCCGGGCCACCGGAGGCTGGCATCACCGGCCGGTCCTTGCCCTCTGCCTCGCCCGCGCCTTCAGCCGGCACCGCCCCTTCCTGGCTGAGCCCTCGCAGCACCTTGACCACTTCACCGGCATTGGCATGGCGCAGGTAGATCACCTGGGTGCTGCCGCTGCCCGGTGCCTCTTGAGGGCGGTCGAGCTGGCGCAGCAGGCTGGCGATGCGTTCGAGGTTGCTGCGCCAGTCAGTCACCACCAACTGGTGCGCCGCCGGGTACGGTGTAATCACTCCAACCCGCGGGTCGATCAGCGGTTTGAGGATGCCCAGTACCTGTTCGCTGGCGGCGTTGCGCACGCTGAATACGCGGGTGGCCACGCTGTCGCTGCCCTCGCCCTGCTGCCCGCCCGCCTCTACCGGCACCGGCTCCAGGCGCGCGGCCTGGTCGGGTACGATTTTCACGCTGCCATTGGGCAGGTCGACGGTGGCATAGCCCTGGGCACGCAGTTGGGCCAGGAAGATGTCGTAGATGGCGTCGGCGTCGTGCAGGTCGACGGTGCGCACGGTGACCTTGCCCTTGACCCGGGGGTCGACGATGAAGGTGGTGCCGGTGATACGCGACACGCTGTCGATGAACTCACCGAGTTCGGTATCGACGAAATTCACTTCGTACATCGGCGTACCGTTGTCATCGAACACCGGCTCTTGGGCATAGGCCATGGACAAGGCCAGGCTCAGCGCAGCCGCCATGCAGTATCTAACAGGCATCGTTCATCCTTGCCGCTTGAAGCCGGTCACGGCGGGGCGTGGCGGCCAGGGCAGGCGCTCACGCCGCCCCTGGTTGTTGAAAATCAGGCCATCGCTGTCGATGTCCTGCAGCACGATCCCTGGCGCCAGGCGCTGACCGCGGGCCAGGGTGCGCACTTGCTCGCCGTAGCGCAGCACCACCACACTGGCGGCCAATGGCTGGGCCTTGAGGCCGCCGAGGTATTGCAGCGGCAGACGGGTAATGGTGATGGCGCCGTCGTCGGGCGGCGCCTGCCAGTGACCGACCATCAGCCCGGGCAGCGGGCTGTCGGCCACCGCAGGCGCCGTGGCCGGGTGTGGCTGCCGGCTCAACTGCAGCACACACTGCGCAGACAGCCAGCCGGCCAGGGTCAGGCCAGCGCCGGTGAGCAGACGCGAGGTGAGCATCACGAGGCCAACTGCCGTGGGTGCCAGCCTGGGTGCCCCTGCACGTAACGCACTTCGGGCAGTTGCAGCGGCGCCAGTTGCCAGTTGTCAGGCTGACGGGCCAGCCAGGCTTCGACCCGCTGCCACAGTGGCTCGCCGGCCTGGCTTTCGAATTGCAGGCCAAAGGTGCGGCACAGGCCCTGCACCGGCTCCAGCCCCGTGATGCGCTTGCCTTGTGGGCTGTAGCTGACGCTCCAGGTCTGGCCCTGCCAGCGCGGCAGGTCCTGGCTGTTGTCCAGCAGCAGCGGGTCACCGAACAATTGTTCAGCGGCGTTTTCCAGCACTTGTTCGACCTGCCTGGCCGGTGCCTCGACCACTGGCGCCGGGTAGCCACCGGTAAGGCTGATCAGGTGTTCGCGGGTAATGGGCGCCCCTGCTGCCAGCGGGTAGTCATAACGCAGGCCCGGCAGCAACACGGGCATGCTGCTATCGTCGGCCAAGGCTTGATGCAGCAGGCGGTCCCAGCTGCCGCCACGGGTATCGCGGCGCCACAAGGCCTGGGGCGCGCGGGCCAGCGGCTGGTCGAGCCAGGCTGCGTGGCCGGCGCGTTGCTGGTGCAGTTGCGCCTGCAGTTGCGCGACACGCAGCTGCGCGGCAGGCGCCAGTTGCTGTTCAAAGGCCGGGAAAAAACGCCCGTCGAACTGCCACTGGCCGGCCACACGCTGGCAGCGCAGGCGGAAGGCACCGCTGCCCCGGCAGCCGGCAAACAGCACCGGCACGCGCCGACCGCTGGCCTGGGTGACCTCGACCGGCGCGGGCCACAGATCCTGACCACGGGCGCACAACAGCACGTCGACTTGCGGCACCCGTTCAGCCAGCCACAGGCCGGGGCCCGTGCCTGCATCGGCCATGGCCACCACCAGGTCAGCCTCGCGCCGGGCTTGCTCGAACACAGGCAGCAGAGACTGGTACCACTGTTTAAGAGAGGCTTTCTGGTCTTGGGCATAGGGGTCGGTCACGCCAACCACTGCAATACGGGCACCGCCGCGCTCGAAAACGTGCAGGGCTTGCACGCCCAGTGCCTGGCGTTGTGCGTCTGCCAGCCCGGCGCCGAGGGTAATGGCGCTGGTCTGGCGATACAGGCCCGTGCTGCGTTGTGGCCACAGCACACGCTCATCGCTGCTGACCCGCGCTTCGATGCCCAGCAGTTGGCTGCCTTGCACACCACTTTCGCCCTGGGTCAGGTACGCCAGGCCACTGCCATTCCAGCCCTGGCCGTTCTCCAGGGTCAGGCTGTTGCCCGCACCGGCCTCGCCACGCAGTTGTTCCAGCAACGCCGCGAGCACCGCATAACCGCCCAGTTGCGCTGCCGTTGCCTGGCTGGCATCCAGCAGCGGCGCCAGTTGCGGGTAGGCGATACTGGCACTGCGGCCAGTCATCCAGGGCGCGCGGCCCAAATGGCTGACCGGCCCCAACCGGGTAGCCGGTACCACCGCCTGGCCAGGCTGGCGGGCATCGAGGGTATCGGCGACGTACAGCAAGTCGAGCTGGGCGTTGCCGCCCTGCTGCCCTGGGAAGGCTGTGCAGGCGCCGAGCAGCGGTGCCAAGGCACCGATACCCATCCAGCCGATCACTTCGCGCCTGTGCACACTGCTCGCCATCGCATCCGCCATCCTTATCCACGTCCATTCAGGGACCCGGATGTTGCGGCGTTGGCATTACAGTTTGATGGCAGAAATCCGACAGCAATTCCAATTTGATCTGTAGACCATAAATCTAAGAACTGGCAGTTTTAAAAGCTCGTTAACATTTCTGCCAAGGAATCATCACACTTGCGCCTTAAAGTCGCGGTTTCCTCCCACTCAGCCAACACAAGGACACCCTGATGAGTCGAGATACCGGCGACAACCTGGACCGGAACCAAAGCGGCAACCTGCCGATGGCCAATGTCATGGACGCCTACCTGAGCCGCCGCAGCGTCATGCGCGGCAGCCTGGGCGCCGCCATCGCCATGATCGCCGGTACCGGCCTGACAGGCTGCTTCGACGGTGGTGGTTCCGATCACGATGATCCGGTCACCGAGCCCCCGGTGACCGAACCGCCAGTCACCGAGCCGGAAGTGCCGAAACTGGCACTGGGCTTCCAGTCCATCCCAGGCTCGCGCACCGACGCCTGTGTGGTCGCCGCCGGCTATAGCGCCTACGTGCTGGCGCCCTGGGGTACGCCACTGAACAGCAACGGCAACCCGTGGAAGTCCGACGGCAGCAACACCTCGACCGACCAGGCCAACGCCATGGGCATGCACCACGACGGCATGCACTTCTTCCCCATCAACGGCAGCTCGGAAGACGGCCTGCTGGCAATCAATTTCGAGTACATCGACACTGCCGCCCTGCACCCGGCCGGCCCCACTACCGATGTCAACGGCAAGCGCCCGGTTGAAGAAGTGCGCAAGGAAATCAACGCTCACGGTGCTGGCGTTGTACGCCTGCAGAAGATCAACGGCCGTTGGCAAGTGGTCGACAACGACCCGCTGAACCGTCGCTTCACCACTGCTTCACGCATGGAGATCACCGGCCCGCTGCGTGGCACCGACCACGTCAAGACCAAATACTCCACTGCTGGCACCCACTGCCGTGGCACCAACAACAACTGCGGCAACGGCTATACCCCGTGGGGCACCTACCTGACCTGCGAAGAGAACTGGCCGGGCATCTTCGTCAACAAGGGCACCCGCCCCGAGGACCAGCGCCGCATTGGCGTGGGCACCTCCAGCGGCCAGTACAAGTGGGAAACCGCTGCCGGTGACGCCAGCGAAGTGGACGACGAATTCGCCCGTTTCGACGTTACCGTCAAAGGCGCCAGCGCCACCGACGACTACCGCAACGAAGCCAGCACCTACGGCTACATCGTCGAGATCGATCCGTACAACAACAGCACCCTGGCCACCAAACGCACTGCGCTGGGCCGCTTCCGCCACGAGGGCTGCGCCCCCGGCCTGCCCGTCGCCGGCAAGCCGCTGGTGTGGTACATGGGTGACGACTCGAACAACGAGTACCTGTACAAGTGGGTGTCCACCGCCGTGTGGGACGCCGCTGATGCCAACCCGGCCGACCGCCTGGCCACCGGCGCCAAGTACCTCGACCAAGGCAAACTCTACGTGGCCCGCTTCAATGCCGACGGCACCGGCGTATGGCTGCTGCTGGACGTGGCCACCGCCACCACCGGCGGCAGCACCCTGGGCGCGCTGTATGGTGACCTGCCGGGCATCATCCTCAACACCCGTGGTGCTGGCGACGCCGTGGGCGCAACGCCGATGGACCGCCCGGAATGGACCACGGTCAACCCGCTGAACGGCGACGTATACCTGACCCTGACCAACAACAGTGCACGTACCCCGGACAAGGTCGATGCAGCGAACCCACGCGGCCCGAACCGACACGGCCACATCATTCGCTGGCACGACAGCGACGACCAACTGAGCTTTACCTGGGACATCTTCGTGTTCGGCGCCAACGCTGCCGGCACCGCCGACATCAACCGCTCCGGCCTGACCGAACTGAACCAGTTCGCCAGCCCCGACGGCATGAGCTTCGATAGCCGCGGCGTGCTGTGGTTCGAGACCGACAACGGCGAAACCACCTTGACCGACTACACCAACGACCAGTTGCTGGCGGTGATCCCTACCGACCTGGTGGATGCCAGCGGCAAGCAGGTGCCGGTGAACGCACAGAACCAGGTGGACCTGCGGCGCTTCTTTGTCGGGCCAAATGGTTGCGAGGTGACCGGTATTACCTTTACCCCGGATAACAAGACGCTGTTCGTCAACATTCAACACCCGGACAACTGGCCGTATACCGACAAGGCGACCGATGCGACGCCGGCTGGGGCTACCGTGCGGCCGCGGGCTTCGACGGTGGTGATCCAGCGTATTGATGGTGGGGAGATCGGGACCGTTTGATCCCGTGCCGGTCAGCCAGCGTTTGCTGGCTGTACCGGCCTCTTCGCGGGCAAGCCCGCTCCTACAGGGGGCTCACTGGTTTCAGAACCAGCGTAGGGGCGGGCTTGCCCGCTTAGAGGTCAGTGAACGTTACCAGGCTATTGGCTCCCGGCTACGCACCCGCACTTGCTGCGCGGGCACCCGGGCATGCCATTGCACCACCCCCAGCGCCTCCACCTGGAACTCGCTGCGCATTACCCGCCCCTCTTCCTCGAATGACAGCTGCAACAGAAAATGCCCGCTGTTGAGCAGCAGCCCTTCGCTCAACCGTTCGAACGTTTCGTCATCCACCGCCCCCAGCGCCTGACGCAGTGCAGCCGCGTCCACATACCCCGACGCCGGCCTGCCGCTGACAATGCGGCTGAGCAACGAACGCGAGTAACGCCCTTCATACAGCGCCTCCAGCAGGGGCAGATGCTCCAACCCCAGCGCGTTGGCGTTGAGCCGCCAACCCGTGGTCTGGGGCAAGGCGCACAGCATCGGGTAACGCGCCTGGCGGCTGGCGTCCGACTCCAGCAACAGGTTCAGCTCGCTGGTGTCGAGCATCGGCTGGTCAGCCGCCAGCCGTGGCGGTTGCTGACGCAGGTACTGGGCGCTCTCGGCGCCCTGCAGGCGGGCATCACTGTCGGCATCGAGCCAGTCGGCCAGGGCATCGACCAGGCGTTCGGCCGCCATGTCATTGCCCAGCAAGTAACGCAACTGGCGCTCGGCGCGTTCGCCATCGGCACCCAGCAACGCATTGACGTTGAAGCAGGTGTGCTGGTCGCGTACCCGCAACTGCGCCTGGCCAGCGCCAAAATCGTAGTTAAGCGGCTGCCCGCGCAAGGCTTGCCAGAACAGCGGACTGAGCCGCCAGGCGGGGTCACGCAGGGCCTGCCCGGCATAGGCCAGGCCGGCCTGCTCCATGGCCCGCACCTGCACTCGCTGGTGCAGCAGGCGCACTTCGTCGACCTGACGCCGGCCATCTTCCACCAGCCAGGCCATGCCCGCCGCCAGCATTGCCAGCACCACCATCACCATCAACAGGGCCACACCCTGCTGTTGCCTTCCACCCATCGGTGCGTGCCTCGCTCGCGGAATAAAAACGCCAGTCAACACGCGGGGTGTTTCAGCTAGATGGCAGTGCCCGTTCGTCATGTGCTCGTCATCTAGGCAAGGCAGGATTGCCCTTCCTTTTCATGACCTTACAGGAGTGGTCGCTATGGGTGGCATTGGAATCTGGCAACTGGTGATCGTACTGCTGATCGTGTTCTTGCTGTTTGGTACCAAGCGCCTGAAGGGCCTGGGTAGCGATGTGGGCGAGGCGATCCAGGGTTTTCGCAAGTCCATGGGTGGTGACAATGACGCCAACGCCGCTGACCAGGCGCACGTGCAGCAACAGTGCCCGCTGAACGGCCAAGTTGCCCAGCAATCTCAAGCGGACCGCCAGGCCTGATGTTCGAGGTAGGCTTCAGCGAGTTGCTGCTGATCGGCGTCGTCGCGCTGTTGGTGCTGGGCCCCGAGCGCCTGCCGGTGGCAGCCCGTACCCTCGGCCGCGGCCTGGGCCAGGCGCGCCGGGCCATGCACGCCTTGCGCACGCAGGTGGAGCGCGAAATCGAGATGCCCAACCTCGACCAGGCACCTCTGCAACGCCTGGAACAGGAGATCCGCCAGGGCATCAGCCTGAACGCGGAACCGGCCAATGATGCGGCCACGGCCGTGCTGCCCAAGGAAAATGCTTCATGAGTATTGCCATGGACCCTGCCGCGAGCATGCCCCTGACCGAACACCTGCGCGACCTGCGCAAACGCCTGGTGCGTTGCCTGGCGCTGGTGGCATTGGTGTTCGCCGGCCTGTTCCCCTTTGCCCAGACGCTGTACACGCTCATATCCGAGCCGCTACGGCGCTTTTTGCCGGAAGGCGCGAGCATGATCGCCACCAGCGTCACCTCGCCCTTTCTGGCACCGTTCAAGCTGACCGCGATGTGCGCCCTGTTCCTGGCCATGCCGCTGCTGCTGCATCAGGCCTGGGGCTTTCTGGCGCCGGGGCTGTACCGCCGTGAACGGCGCATTGCCCTGCCGCTGCTGGTATCAAGCATCGTTTTGTTCTATGCCGGCATGGCGTTCGCGTTCTTTCTGGTGTTCCCGATGATGTTCGGTTTCTTTGCCAGCGTGACGCCGGACGGCGTGGCGATGATGACCGATATCAGCCAGTACCTGGACTTTATCCTGGCGCTGTTTCTGGCCTTCGGGCTGGCGTTCGAGATCCCGGTGGCGACGTTCATCGTGGTCTGGGCAGGGTTGGCCGATGTGGCCACATTGCGGCGCAGCAGGCCCTACGTGGTCGTCGGGTGCTTTGTGGTGGGGATGATCCTGACACCGCCGGATGTGTTTTCGCAGACGATGCTGGCAGTGCCGATGTGGGTGCTGTTCGAGGTGGGGTTGCTGGCTTGTGGAATGTTGAAGCGGCCGGAGCCAGGCAAGGAGATTGTGGCTGGATTGTAGGGCCCTTTCGCGGGCACGCCCGCTCCCACAGGGATATCACAGGTTCTGAAGATTGTGATATCCCTGTGGGAGCGGGCGTGCCCGCGAATAGCCGTGATGCGTTCTAGAACTCGGCGAGCCGCCAGACTTCATAGGCTGGCGTCTCGTACGGGTGGCTCTGCTTGAGCGCAGCGACGACCTGAGCCACCCGCTCGTCAGCCACCACCAGCTCCACCTTCCACTCTTCCACCACCTCGACCTGGCCGGTTTGCCCGAGGAACGGCTGGCTGCCGTCCAACGGGCGGAACTGGCCCTGGCCAAGGGTTTGCCAGGCGCAGTGCTCATAGTCACCGATGCGCCCGCCGCCAGCAGCGAACACAGCGGCCTTGACCACTTCGACATGGCTGGCGGGGACGAAGAAGGCGAGCTTGTACACGCCTTAGTTCACCCACACCCGCGCGTTGCGGAACATACGCATCAGCGCGGCATCTTCCTGCCACTCGTCCGGGCGCCAGGAGTTTTGCACAGCGCGGAACACACGCTCCGGGTGCGGCATCATGATGGTCACGCGGCCGTCGCGGCTGGTCAGGCCGGTGATACCACGCGGCGAGCCGTTCGGGTTGGCCGGGTAGGCTTCGGTGACCTTGCCGTGGTTGTCGACGTAGCGCAGGGCCACGCAACCGGACACATCGGCTTCCAGCAATGCTTCTTCGCTGGCGAACTCGGCATGGCCTTCGCCGTGGGCAATGGCGATCGGCATGCGCGAACCGGCCATGCCCTGCAGGAAGATCGAGTTGGACTTCTGCACTTCGACCATGGCCACGCGGGCCTCGAATTGCTCCGAGCGGTTGCGCACGAAGTGCGGCCAGTACTCGGTGCCCGGGATCAGCTCGTGCAGGTTGGACATCATCTGGCAACCGTTGCACACGCCCAGGGCGAAGCTGTCGGTACGCTCGAAGAAGGCCTGGAAGGCGTCACGGGCACGGGCGTTGAACAGCGCCGACTTGGCCCAGCCTTCGCCAGCGCCCAGCACGTCACCGTACGAGAAGCCGCCACAGGCGACCAGGCCCTTGAAGGCTTCGAAGTCGACACGGCCAGCGAGAATATCGCTCATGTGCACGTCGATGGCGGCGAAGCCAGCGCGGTCGAAGGCAGCAGCCATCTCGACCTGGCCGTTGACACCCTGCTCACGCAGGATGGCCACTTGCGGGCGCACGCCTTTCTTGATGTAAGGCGCCGCGATGTCGTCGTTGACGTCGAAGCCCAGCTTCACCGAAAGACCCGGGTTGTCTTCCTCGAGCAGCAGGTCGAACTCCTGGTCAGCGCAGTCGGCGTTGTCGCGCAGGCGCTGGATCTGGTAGCTGGTTTCAGCCCACTGGCGCTGCAGCATGCGACGGTCATCGTCGAACAGCACTTCGCCGTTCAGGCTGATGGTCACTTCAGCGTTGTTGACTGGTTTGCCGATCACCGCGACGCATTCTTCACCCAGGCCAGCAGCGCTGAACTGTGCCAGCACGTCCGGGGTAGCATCCTGGCGAACCTGGATCACCGCACCCAGCTCTTCGTTGAAGAGGATGGCCGGCACTTCGCCCTTGCTGTCGGTCAGCGGGTCGAGTTGCAGGTCGAGGCCGCAGTGGCCGGCGAAGGCCATTTCCAGCACGGTGGTGACCAGGCCGCCGTCGGAACGGTCGTGGTAGGCCAGCAGGTGGCCGTCGGCGTTCAGGCCCTGGATCACGGCGAAGAAGGCCTTGAGGTCTTCGGCGTCGTCGACGTCCGGTGCCTGGGCAGCGATCTTGCCGTAGGTCTGGGCCAGGATCGAGGCACCCATGCGGTTCTTGCCGCGGCCCAGGTCGATCAGGATCAGGTCGGTCTCGCCCTTGTCCATGCGCAGTTGCGGGGTCAGGGTCTTGCGGATGTCGGTGACCGGGGCGAAGCCGGTGATGATCAGCGACATCGGCGAGGTGACGCTCTTCTCGACGCCCTCGTCGCTCCACTTGGTCTTCATCGACATCGAGTCTTTGCCGACCGGAATGGTGATGCCCAGCTCCGGGCACAGCTCCATGCCGACAGCCTTCACGGTGTCGTACAGGCGTGCGTCTTCACCTGGGTGACCAGCCGCGGACATCCAGTTGGCCGACAGTTTGATGTCGGACAGCTTTTCGATGCGCGAAGCCGCCAGGTTGGTCAGGGTTTCGCCAATGGCCATGCGGCCGGACGCGGGGGCATCCAGCAGCGCCAGCGGCGTACGCTCGCCCATGGCCATGGCTTCACCGGTGTAGACGTCGAAGCTGGTGGCGGTAACGGCGCAGTCAGCCACCGGAACCTGCCACGGGCCGACCATCTGGTCACGGGCAACCAGGCCGGTGATGGTGCGGTCGCCAATGGTGATCAGGAAGCTCTTGCTGGCCACGGCCGGGTGGTTCAGCACGCGCTGGACGGCGCTGTCCAGGTCCAGTTCGCTCGGGTCGAAGTCATCGCCCAGCTCGGCTTCGCGGGTAACCGAACGGTGCATGCGCGGCGGCTTGCCCAGCAGCACGTCCAGCGGCATGTCCACCGGGGTGTTGCCGAAGTGGCTGTCGCTGACGGTCAGGTGCGGTTCTTCAGTGGCTTCACCCACCACGGCAAACGGGCAACGTTCGCGCTCGCAGATGGCCTTGAAACGCTCGAAGTCGACCGCGCTGACGGCCAGCACGTAACGCTCTTGCGATTCGTTGCTCCAGATTTCGTGCGGGGCCATGCCCGGCTCGTCGTTGGGCACGTTGCGCAGCTCGAAGCGGCCACCGCGGCCACCGTCGTTGACCAGCTCAGGGAAGGCATTGGAAATACCGCCAGCGCCCACGTCGTGGATGAAGGCGATCGGGTTGTTGTCGCCCAGCTGCCAGCAACGGTCGATGACCTCCTGGCAACGGCGCTCCATTTCCGGGTTTTCGCGCTGTACCGAAGCGAAATCCAGGTCAGCCGAGCTGGCACCGGTAGCCACCGACGAAGCAGCGCCGCCGCCCAGGCCGATCAGCATGGCCGGGCCACCGAGCACGATCAGCTTGGCGCCGACAGTGATTTCGCCCTTCTGCACGTGGTCTTCACGGATGTTGCCCATACCGCCGGCAAGCATGATCGGCTTGTGGTAGCCGCGCACTTCTTCACCGTGCGGGGTGTTGATGGCTTGCTCGAAGGTACGGAAGTAACCGGTCAGGGCCGGGCGGCCGAATTCGTTGTTGAACGCAGCGCCGCCAAGAGGGCCTTCGATCATGATGTCGAGGGCGTCGACGATACGCTCGGGCTTGCCATAAGCCTGCTCCCACGGCTGCTCGAAGCCCGGAATGCGCAGGTTGGACACGGTGAAGCCGGTCAGGCCGGCCTTGGGCTTGGCGCCACGGCCGGTAGCACCTTCGTCGCGGATTTCGCCACCGGAGCCGGTGGAGGCGCCGGAGAACGGGGCGATGGCGGTCGGGTGGTTGTGCGTTTCCACCTTCATCAGGATGTGCACCGGCTCCTGCACCGCGCCGTACTGGCGGGTTTCAGGGTTCGGGAAGAAGCGGCCGGCAACGTTGCCGACAATCACCGAGGCGTTGTCCTTGTACGCCGACAGCACACCTTCGTTGTGCATCTGGTAGGTGTTCTTGATCATGCCGAACAGGCTTTTTTCCTGGGCCTGGCCGTCGATATCCCAACTGGCGTTGAAGATCTTGTGGCGGCAGTGCTCGGAGTTGGCCTGGGCGAACATCATCAGTTCGATGTCGTTCGGGTTGCGCTTGAGGCCCTGGAAGGCATTGACCAGGTAGTCGATCTCGTCTTCGGCCAGGGCCAGGCCCAGGTCGATGTTGGCCTTGGCCAGGGCGTCACGGCCGCCGGCCAGGATGTCGACCGAGGTCATTGGCTTGGGCTGGGCGTGGCTGAACAGGTCAGCGGCCTGCTCCAGCTGGCTGAGCACACGCTGGGTCATGCGGTCGTGCAGTTCGGCGGCGATCAGGGCGGCGTCAGCGTCGCTCAGGGTGCCGGCCACGTAGTAGGCGATGCCGCGCTCCAGGCGCTGGATCGACTGCAGGCCGCAGTTGTGGGCGATGTCGCTGGCCTTGCTGGCCCATGGCGAAATGGTGCCCAGGCGCGGTACCACCAGGAACAGACGACCCGTCGGCTCCTGTACCGGCACGCTCGGGCCGTACTTGAGCAGACGGCCCAGCACCTGCTGCTGGTCGGCGGTCAGCTCGCCGTCAACATCGGCGAAGTGGGCAAATTCGGCATACAAACCAGTAACAGCGGGGACTTTCTGGCTCAGTTGCTCGAGTAATTTACCGTGGCGAAAGGCAGAAAGGGCAGGAGCGCCGCGCAGGATCAACATCGTCGGGACAGCCTCAGGAAGGGGTGTGCTTAGAGGCCGTGCATTCTAGCCTAATTCGATGGCTTTCGGCACCTGCTCTAAGCCACGCCTGCCGGGCGGCGGAACCGGACTTCGGGGTCAGTTTTCAGAGATGTCCGGCTTGAGACGAGATCGAGCGGCGCCGGGTGTCCGGTTCAACACATTCAGCGCCTGTGCGATCGCCCAGGCGCTGAATGTCTCAAACCGGGCACCTGGTAGCCCTGATGCAATCCCCCCTCCCCCAACCACACAACCCGCTACCAGACAAGCTAACCGTTGTCGAGATATGGTTGGGCCAGTCCTTTGCGTATACTGCAACCTATGTTCGCCCACACTGCTTTGCGCCAGCGTTGCGCCAAATGGCTTCTCGCAACCGGACTCTTTCTGCTGCTAGGTGCCTGCGTTGAAAAACCCAGCACCCTCGAGCGCGTGAAGGAGGATGGCGTGCTGCGCGTGATCACACGCAACAGCCCGGCAACCTACTTCCAGGACCGTAACGGCGAAACCGGCTTCGAGTACGAACTGGTCCAGCATTTCGCCGACGATCTCGGCGTAAAGCTGCAGATCGAGACCGCCGACAACCTGGACGAACTGTACGACGCCCTCGGCAAGCCTTCCGGCCCGGTACTGGCTGCCGCTGGCCTGGTCAGCAGTGAGCGGCGCAAAACCCAGGTGAAATACTCCCATCCCTATCTGCAGGTGACCCCGCAGGTCATCTACCGCAACGGCCGCGCGCGCCCCACCGGCGCCAAGGGTTTGGTCGGCAAGAAGATCATGGTGCTCAAGGGCAGCAGCCATGCTGACCAGTTGGCCGAGCTGAAAAAGCAGTACCCTGCCTTGCAATATGAGGAATCCGACGCCGTCGAAGTGGTCGACCTGCTGCGCATGGTGGACGAAGGTCAGATCGACTTGACCCTGGTGGACTCCAACGAACTGGCGATGAACCAGGTGTATTTCCCCAACGTGCGGGTCGCCTTCGATTTGGGCGACACCCGCGACCAGCGCTGGGCAGTGGCAGCAGGCGAGGACAACAGCCTGCTGAACGAAATCAACGAGTTTCTCGACAAAGCACAGAAAAACGGCACCCTTCAACGCTTGAAGGACCGCTACTACGGCCATGTCGACGTGCTTGGCTATGTCGGCGCCTACACCTTCGCCCAGCACCTGCAACAGCGCCTGCCCAAGTACGAGAAGCACTTCAAGAGCTACGCCAAGGTCGAGCAGGTCGACTGGCGCCTGCTGGCAGCCATCGGCTACCAGGAATCGATGTGGCAGCCGGAAGTCACCTCCAAGACCGGCGTGCGCGGCCTGATGATGCTGACCCAGCGCACCGCCCAGGCCATGGGTGTGTCCAACCGCCTGGACCCGAGGCAGAGCATCCAGGGCGGCGCCAAGTACTTCATGAAGATCAAGGAAGAGCTTGACGACAGCATCAAGGAGCCGGACCGCACCTGGTTCGCCCTTGCCGCCTACAACGTCGGTGGCGGTCACCTGGAAGACGCCCGCACCTTGGCCAAGCGCGAGAAGCTCAACCCGAACAAGTGGCTGGACGTGAAGAAGATGCTGCCGCGGCTGGCTCAGAAGCAGTGGTACCGGCAGACCAAGTACGGCTATGCCCGTGGGGGCGAACCGGTGCATTTCGTGGCCAACATCCGTCGTTACTACGACATCCTCACCTGGGTGACCCAGCCGCAGCTCGAAGGCCAGGTGGCCGAGGGCAACCTGCATGTGCCCGGGGTCAACAAGGACAAGCCAGCGGATAAGTCGTCGCCAATGTAAGCCTGTCAGGACCTCTTCGCGGGCAAACCCGCGCCTACAAGATTTGCGCAGAACCTGTAGGAGCGGGCTTGCCCGCGAAGAGGCCGGTGCAGCTCAAGCCTTGGCCCGGCGGGCCTTGAAGAAGTCGCTGAGGATCTGCCCGCACTCTTGCGCCAGCACCCCGCCCTCCACCATCACCCGATGGTTGAGAAAGCCTTGGCCAAAGAACTGCCCCTGGCTCTGCACGATCCCCGCCTTGGGCTCCAGCGCGCCAAACACCACGCGCATCACCCGCGAATGCACGATCAGCCCCGCACACATGCTGCACGGTTCCAGGGTCACATACAGGGTGCTGCCGGGTAGCCGGTAGTTGCTGGCCGACCTGGCTGCCGCCCTGATCGCCACCATCTCGGCATGCGCGCTGGGGTCGCTGTCGATGATCGGCCGATTGAAACCCTGGCCGATCACCTGCCCATGCTGTACCAGCACCGCCCCCACCGGCACCTCGCCCAGTGCCGCGCCTTCGGCGGCCAAGGCCAGCGCCAGGCGCATGAACTCCTGATCGCGACTGCGATCGATGATCTGCGGGCGCATCAGACCACCGCAATCGCGGCCATCAGGCCGGTTTCCATGTGGTCGATGACGTGGCAGTGAAACATCCAGGTCCCAGGGTTATCCGCCACCAGTGCTACCTGGGCGCGCTCGTTCTTGCCCAGCAAGTAGGTGTCGGTGAACCACGGCTCCTTGATGTCGTGACGGTTGGAGGCGATCACCTTGAAGCTCATGCCATGCAAGTGGATCGGGTGCTGGTACTGGGTCATGTTCTTAAGCTCGAAGATGTAGCTCTTGCCCTTCTGCAACGTGGCGATGGGGCGGTCGGCGCAGGTCTTGTCGGTAATATCCCAGGCCTGGCCGTTGATCTGCCACATGCTCGACGGTTTGGCCGGATCAGGGGTGACAGAGACGCTGGCCGCCCACTCGAAATTGAAGTTCAGCTTTTCGGCATTCTCCAGGTCCGGCTCGGCGATCGGATTGGGCGGCAGCGCGGGCGGCCAGTCACTCGGCGCGTCGTTGCTGGCCACCGAACGCAGGGTGCCCAGGCGCACGAAACCGTCGCGCAGGGAAATTTCCTCACCCGCCTCAGGAATGCGGATGGCCAGGCAGATACGCATGCCAGGGCCTAGCCAGTATTCGTCCAGCGCACGCGGGGTCACCGGGTTGCCGTCGAGGGCATAGATTCTCGCCTCGCAGTTGCCCTTGAGGTTGAGGCGGTAGGTCCAGGTATTGTCCAGGTTCAGCACGCGCACCCGCACCACCTGGCCGGCCGGCAGCTCGGTGATCGAGTCGGCCTGGCCGTTGATGGTGATCAACCGCCCGGCAGTGCCGTTGCGCGCAGCCTCGCGCGGAATGCTGAAAGGCAGCCATGCGCCCTGCTCGTCCACATGCCAGTTCTTCAGGCTCAGCGTACGCTCATGCTGGAACCCGGTGGGTTCACGTTCCTCGACGATCAGCGGCCCGACCAGACCGCGGCCCAGCTCCTCAGAGCTGCTGACGTGCGGGTGATACCAGTAACTGCCGGCGTCCGGCACGCGGAATTTGTAATCGAAGTACTCACCCGGCTTGACCGGCAACTGCGACACATAGGGTACGCCGTCCATTTCCAGCGGCAGGCGAATGCCGTGCCAATGGATAGTGGTTTCGACCGGCAGGTGATTGATGAAGCGCACCCGCAACCAGGTGCCTTGGCGTACTCGCAACTCCGTCCCCGGCGCTGAAGGGCCAAAAGCCCAGGCCTCGGTCTTGAAACCCGGCACCAGCTCCACTTCCAGCGGGGCGGCAATCAGCTCGTAGTCGTGCCCGGCGTTCTCGTCCTCGACCTTGCCCAACCAGTATCGCGCCGCGCCTCCGGCCCCCAGGCCTACTACAACCAGGCCAGTGAGGCCTTTGAGCATTTGTCGACGGGTGAAGGACATCGGTGCGGGTACCTCGCTTCGGTGCAATCAAACTGCCAGCATGACTGACGATAAAGGCGAATACGATACACCTGCAAACGGGAAATATTAAGTGAAAACCCGGCGTCACGAAGCGACCGGACAAGCAATAAGCACCACCGCCCTGGCTCACGACCGTTCAAAACTGGCAGCCTTTCACCTCTATTGGACAACCGTGATGCTTGCCGACACCCTCCCCAGCGACCAGCAAATGCTGATGACCCTCGCCGGACAACTCACTGAAGACTGCCCTGACATGCGCGAGATGGCGCGCGAAGTCGCACAACAGCTCCTTGCGCGTCATGACCTGAAAGCACTCGAGCCCGACAATGTCTACCTGCACCGTTTCCACACCGCCGTCAGCAGCCCTCGAACCTTCAACGGCTGGCAGCACCTGGATCAGCCCTTTGAATCCCTGACCCTGCCACAACTGGTGATGCACCGCTTCGATGCCCAAGCCCGGGACAACGCTGACGTGCTCAGTTACCTCGCTGGCTTTTACAGCGATGGACCAGGCAAAGACGTGTATGACGAGCGCAATGAAGTTCGACTCGACCCCAAGGACGTGCTGCAGTATTTCTGGCGCATTGATTTTGCCTCGGGTTTCAAGACGCGGATGACCTCGTTCTGGGCAAAACATTCAGAGCACTTCCGCACGCTGGCCAAAGCCAACTTCATGAGCAAATTACTGGAAGCCTGCGCGCAAGAGCCCTCCTCCGCGCTAGCCCGTCACGGCCAGGATATCGCTCATGCCCTGGTGGGCGAGACAACCTGGCCGCCATCGCTTGAGGCACTGCAACGAAGGGTCTTGCCGGGTGGCGCAACGCGCGTATGCGCGTTGGACATTGGCGGGTATGTGGCGACGGACATCCTTCGCCTGCAATTGGCCAATGGCAGCCAGCTGATTTACATGCCGGGCGATGTCGACGGCTTACATTACTTCCAGAACGACCAGGCACTGTTCTGGTGGGTGCTCACAAACTGCACCTATGTCGAAAACCGAACCCGCTTTCTGGCACATTTTTCCCTCGACGATCGTGAAGAGGCTGACGGCAAAGTCGGGTTGAATCATCTGATCGATCTGCTCTTTCACGGCTGGGGCAACCATGATTACAGCGGCCTCAATACCCTCGACCTGACCATTGAAGAGGATGCCTTCGACTGGCTGCGCAACAAGGCTCGCAAGCGGATGATCGATGATGCGCATTTCTCTTTGCGCTCCAACGCCGACCTGCGCAGACAATTGTGGATCGGTTATCTGAAGGCGGGCCTGCAGGTGTTCGGCCCCATGGCGGCAGTGAGTTGGCCGGTAGCGTTGGCGCTGGTGGGGGCAGGCATTGCTGAAATGGGTTTGAACATCTACCAGGCGGTACACGGGCACACAACGCGTGAACGCAAGGCAGGTACAACCGGCGCCATTTTCGCCGCCATTGAGACACTGTTCAACGCGACCTTTCTGCTCAGCGCACCAGGCAAACCCCTTGACCAGTTCGCAGAGGTGGCTGAAGCAGGCGCTGCGACTGAGGAAGGGGAAGCCCCGATACCGGCGGAAGAATCAGCGCATGAACACAGCGGGGAACCCACTGATGAAAGTGCTTCAGAGGTGGCAGAGGCGATTGAAACCTGGGTACCTCAGCCCTTCCAGCCAAGCGAAAGGTGGGCTGCACTGCGCCCTTTCGAAACGAATGTAGTGCTTGGCGGCAAACCTGGTACAGGGTTTCTTGAAGGTATCCATCTGCAAGATGGGCAGTTTTACGCACTGATCGATGAGATGCCTTACCAAGTGCGCTTTGTACCCGAACTGAAATCCTGGACCATCGTCGATCCTGAAAACCCTTTCTCATTTTACAAAAGCTTGCCCATCCGCCTGGATGGCGCAGGCCAGTGGCACCCAGTGGAACGCCTTGGCCTCAACGGAGGCATGCTGTCGAGCCTGAAAATCTGGGGCCGGCCGTCAGCAAGAGCAAGCGTGCCCCCCTTGGCTGAAACACCTTACGCAGTGCCAGCCGATTTGCGCGCCTCACTGAAGAATGTTTCTGACGATGAGATTACCGGTGCGCGAGCGTTCCTCGATGCCCCTGATCGACAGGCCGCCATCGCCCGATTTCGCCAACTACGTGATCAACTGGCCGCCGATGCCCAAACGTTCATGACCACAGTGCAAACACCGGCACGGCCGCATATACCAGAATTACCCGCCAACGCTTCTTCCAAATACATTTTGAAAAGTCTCTACAACAACAGTAACGGCTTGGTCATTGGCGAAGCGCACAGTGGCCTTGGCAGCAAGCGATTGCTGATCGACAACATGTGCCAGCTACGCAAACTGAAGGTAAAGACGCTGTACATGGAGCACTTCACCACCGACTTCCAGCAAGCAGACCTGGATACCTTCAACCGCACCGGCGTGATGCCGCAGGAGCTGGATCGCTACGTGGAAAGCCAGGATGTCGGCCACCGCACCGACCCCGAGGGCCGCTACACCTTTCGGCAGGTACTGGTCAGCGCACAGAAAAACGGCGTACGCATACAGTCCATCGACTGCATGGCCAGTTACCGCCAGGCGTGGGCAAATCCCGTTTCCGATGTGGCACGCCAGCGCATGATGAACTTCCATGCACACTTGATCATCGAGGCAGACCAGGCCGCGCGCGGCTCGGGAAAATGGATTGCGCTGGTCGGCAGTACCCACGCCAACACCTTCCATGGCGTAACCGGGCTGGCCGAAACCGAAGGCGCGATTGGACTGCGTGTCGAAGACCGCCCGATCGGCGAACCTGACGCTTACAGCGCAGACCCTGGTGTGGATGCCTTGGACGAAGGTGGCACCGTAAGGCATGTGCAAAGCGACCTGCGGCTACGCGCCGCCGTATTGACCACCCGCCCGCCATCACCAGACTTTGACAGCCTGCTGGTGAGGCCTGGCGATTACGCGATCGAACGCACCCAGGGCGAGGAATACCTGATCAACCGCAGCCGGGACTCGACCTTGCGACGCACGCTGATCCAGCGCGATGGGCGCTTTTACTACCTGGAGCGCCCCGATTGGCCAACCATCCATGAACGTCGCTTTCAAAACCTGGGCGAGCTTCATGCCCAATTGAGATTACGCGGCATGCATCACATCGCCCCTTGAGCCAGGCAAGGCGCAGATACGACAAGGGCGCCTTGCGGCGCCCTTGGGGTTCAGCTTATTCCCACTCGATAGTGGCAGGCGGCTTGCTCGACACGTCGTAGGTAACGCGCGAGATACCGTCGATTTCGTTGATGATACGACCGCTGACAGTTTCCAGCAGCTCGTACGGCAGGTGTGCCCAACGCGCGGTCATGAAGTCCACGGTCTCGACGGCACGCAGGGCGACAACCCAGGCGTAGCGACGGCCGTCGCCGACGACGCCGACCGACTTGACCGGCTGGAACACCACGAATGCCTGGCTGGTCTTGTGGTACCAGTCGGCCTTGCGCAGCTCTTCGATGAAGATGTGGTCGGCGCGACGCAGGATGTCGGCGTATTCCTTCTTCACTTCACCGAGGATACGCACGCCCAGGCCCGGGCCCGGGAACGGGTGGCGGTAGACCATGTCGTACGGCAGGCCCAGTTCCAGGCCGATCTTGCGCACTTCGTCCTTGAACAGTTCACGCAGCGGCTCGACCAGCTTGAGGTTCATCTCCTCCGGCAGGCCACCAACGTTGTGGTGCGACTTGATCACGTGGGCCTTGCCGCTCTTGGCGCCAGCCGACTCGATCACGTCCGGGTAGATGGTGCCCTGGGCGAGGAACTGGATGTTCTCCAGCTTGCTGGCTTCGGCATCGAATACGTCGATGAAGGTGCGGCCGATGATCTTGCGCTTCTTCTCAGGGTCGGCTTCGCCGGCCAGGTTGTCGAGGAACTGCTTTTCAGCGTCGGCGCGGATCACCTTGACGCCCATGTTCTCTTTGAACATGGCCATCACCTGGTCGCCTTCGTGCAGGCGCAGCAGGCCGTTGTCGACGAATACGCAGGTCAGCTGGTCGCCGATGGCGCGGTGCAGCAGCGCGGCAACCACCGAGCTGTCAACGCCGCCGGACAGGCCCAGCAGGACGTTGGCCGAACCGACTTGCGCACGCACCTGGGCGATGGCGTCTTCGACGATGTTGGACGCCGTCCACAGGGCTTCACAGCCGCAGATGTCCTGCACGAAGCGGGACAGGATGCGACCCCCTTGCTTGGTGTGGGTTACTTCAGGGTGGAACTGCACGCCGTAGTAGCCGCGGACGTCGTCGTACATGCCAGCGATCGGGCAGCTTGGGGTGCTGGCCAGAATGTTGAAGTTGCCAGGCATCTGGGTGACCTTGTCACCGTGGCTCATCCACACGTCCAGGCCCAGCACGCCGTCGTCGTCAACGTGGTCTTCGATGCCGTCGAGCAGGCGGCTCTTGCCGACAACGTCCACGCGGGCATAACCGAACTCACGCAGGTCGGAACCTTCTACCTTGCCGCCCATCTGCTCGGCCATGGTCTGCATGCCGTAGCAAATACCCAGCACAGGCACATTCAGGTCAAACACGGCTTGCGGAGCGCGCGGGCTGTTGGCTTCGTGGACCGACTCGGGGCCGCCGGCAAGGATGATGCCGCGCGGGTTGAATTCGCGGATCGCTTCATCGTCCATGTCGAACGGGTGCAGTTCGCAGTACACGCCGATTTCGCGCACGCGGCGGGCGATCAGCTGGGTGTACTGGGAACCGAAATCGAGGATCAGGATGCGGTGAGCGTGAATGTCGAGGGCCATGACTCAATCTCGTCAGTGGAAATCGGAAACGACGCGGGGCTGTCATGACAGCCCCGCTTTATGTTGTAGCTGGAAGCCTCAGCCTACGCGGTAGTTAGGGGCTTCTTTGGTGATTTGCACGTCGTGCACGTGGGACTCGGCCATGCCGGCACCGGTGATACGCACGAACTCCGGCTTGGTGCGCATTTCTTCGATGGTTGCGCTGCCGGTATAGCCCATGGACGAACGCAGGCCGCCCATCAGCTGGTGGATGATCGCGGCCAGGGCGCCTTTGTAAGGAACGCGGCCTTCGATGCCTTCCGGTACCAGCTTCTCGGCGCCGGCCGAGGAGTCCTGGAAGTAACGGTCGGACGAGCCTTGCGCCTGTGCCATGGCACCCAGCGAGCCCATGCCGCGGTAGGCCTTGTAGGAACGGCCCTGGAACAGCTCGACTTCACCCGGGGCCTCTTCGGTACCGGCGAACATCGAACCCATCATCACGCAGGACGCACCGGCAACGATGGCCTTGGACAGGTCACCGGAGAAGCGGATACCGCCGTCAGCGATCAGTGGCACGCCAGTGCCTTCCAGTGCTGCGGCAACGTTGGCGATGGCGCTGATTTGCGGCACGCCGACACCGGCAACGATACGGGTGGTGCAGATAGAGCCAGGGCCGATACCGACCTTGACCGCATCGGCACCCGCTTCGGCCAGGGCCTTGGCGGCAGCGCCGGTGGCGATGTTGCCGCCGATCACCTGCACTTGCGGGTAGGTTTCTTTCACCCAGCGTACGCGGTCGATCACACCTTTGGAGTGGCCGTGGGCAGTGTCGACGACGACGACATCAACGCCAGCTGCCACCAGCGCAGCAACGCGCTCGCCGGTGTCCTTGCCGGTGCCGACGGCGGCGCCGACGCGCAGGCGACCTTGGTCGTCCTTGCTGGCCAGCGGGTAAGCCTTGGCTTTTTCGATGTCCTTGACGGTCATCATGCCCTTGAGGTTGAACTTGTCGTCAACGATCAGGACTTTTTCCAGGCGATGCTTGTGCAGCAGCTCGCGAACTTCGTTTTTATCGGCGCCTTCGCGGACGGTGACCAGGCGCTCTTTCGGCGTCATCACGTCGCGAACCTTGGCGTCCAGGCGATTTTCGAAGCGCACGTCACGGGAGGTGACGATGCCGACCAGGTCGCCGTTCGCCAGTACCGGCACGCCGGAGATGTTGTTCAGGCGGGTCAGCTCGAACAGGTCGCGCACAGTGGCATCGGCGTCGATGGTGATCGGGTCCTTGACCACGCCAGCCTCGAACTTCTTGACCTTGCGCACTTCGCCGGCCTGTTGTTCGATGGTCATGTTCTTGTGGATGATGCCGATACCGCCTTCCTGAGCCATGGCAATGGCCAGACGCGCTTCGGTCACGGTATCCATGGCAGCGGAAACCAGCGGAATGTTCAGCTCGATGCCACGGGTCAAACGGGTCTTGAGACTGACTTCATTGGGCAGTACCTCGGAATAGCCAGGTACAAGGAGGATATCGTCGAAGGTCAGGGCTTCTTGGCTGATACGCAGCATCGCGGGGGCTCCCGGGCGGGAAAAATGGAAGCGCGCCATTATACTCATGCATGGCGCGCCGCTCAATGCAAAATAAGGGCCTTCGGTCAGGCTTGTGGCAGTTTTACCTGCACCACGGCCACCGGCTGGTCGAGCCAGTCGGCGAAGCTGTCGAGAAAGGCCTGGGTGAACCCGGCCTCGCCCCAGTTGTTGAAGATGAACCCCAGGTTGGAAAAGGCACATGGCTGCAGGTAAATGAAGCCATTGATGTCATCTTCGAAGCCGCACAGTGGGCAGGTAAAGTTGTCGCTCACTGCCGGCATCCACTCTTCCAGGCTTTCGAACAACGGCTCGCCTACCTCGCGCCGGCACTCCGGGCAACCGGCTTCTTCGAGGAAGCCTTCGGTGGGGGTATAGATGCAGCGTTTGAGCATCACTTCCAGGCCGTTGACCGGTTCGCCGAAGGGCAGTTTTTCCGGGTGCAGGGCCACTTTGCGCGCCCCTGCCGCCAGGGCATGGCCCATGCGGTTACCGGTGCGGCCACAGGTGGTCAGCTGCTCCTCGACGACCTTTTCGCGCACCAGCCAGCGCAGGATGGCGCGGGCACGGGCTTCATGCACCGGGACGGTAGACAGCTTTGGAACGATGATGCTCTGGGTGTTCATGAACGGGACAAGCCTGAGAAACGCCGGTAATGACGCAATTCTACCGCTCAGGCGCTCAGGTAGCGACCAATCAACGCCAGCCCACTGGCCAGCACCAGCCAGGTGACCAGGCGTACGAACGCTTCGCGGGACAACCGGTGGGTCAACCGACGCCCTACCCACAGGCCAATGAACATGACAGGCAGCAGGCAGGCGGCGAGCAGCAGCAGGCGTTGGTCGGCATAGACACCGGCGATCAGGAACAGCGACAGACGCACTATCGTACTGCAACTGATCAGCGCGCTCTGGGTGGCGCGTACCTGTTCCTTCACCTCCAGCCGTGCGCTCAGGTAAAGGGCATAAAGAAACCCGCCGCTGCCGAACAGAGCCCCGAACAACCCGCCTGCCGTGCCCATCGGCACCGCCCAGAAGCCGGACAGGCTGGCTGGCCTCACTTTCACTGCCAGCCCGTAAAGTGCATAGGCAGTCACGAATACCCCCATCAACAGCAGCAACAGGTCGGACTTCAGTTGCAGCAGGAACACCACGCCCAACGTACACCCCAAGGCCATGAAGGGCAGCAGCCGCAGCAATTCACTGCGTACCACATCCCGGCGCGACGGCAGCAGATTGCCGAACGCGGCCACGAAATCCAGCAGCACCAGCAACGGGATGATGCGTGACAACGGCATGAAGTGAATCAGCACCGGCCCCGCCACGAGTGCAGTACCGAAGCCGGCGATGCCGAAGACGATGTAGGCCGCAGCGATGGCGAACAGGATCGGCAGCCAGTCAAGGCCGGAAAACGACAGTTGGGCAAGCATGGCAACAGTTCCTGGGAAGACAGGCAAAGGTTAGTCAGCCATGAGCCATGCCGACTAATATGCCTTTATCCAGAAAGCCATCTCGAAAAGGCATGACATGACGTCGATCCGACAGTTGCGTTACTTCGTGGAAATCGCCGAGTGTGGCAGTTTCAGCAGTGCAGCCGAGCGACTGTACGTCGCCCAGTCCGCCCTTAGCCGGCAGATCAAGGAGCTGGAGCAGCAACTGGGCACGCCGCTGTTCGAACGCACGGCGCGCCTGCCTCGCCTGACGCTGGCCGGTCAGGCCTTTCTTGAACGGGCACGACGCTTGCTGGCTGACCTGGCACAGGCGGAGCGGGTTACCCGTGACATTGGCCAAGGGTTGCAAGGCAGCTTGCGCCTGAACCATTCCAGCACCGTGCCGCTGACCGGCGGGCTTCTGGCTCGCCTGGGGAACTACCTGAAGCACAACCCAGGGGTTTCGCTGGAGATTGCGCAGCAGTCGTCGGAGGCACAACTGGAAGACATTGCTGCCGGACGGCTGGATATCGGCCTGTTGCGCTTGCCGGTGCTGCGCCAGCATGAAGGCGTGGTGCTGCATGAACTGTTCGACGAACCCTTGTTGCTGGCGGTCGCCGCTGGGCACCCCTTGGCGGGTACTCGGCACGTGCAACTGGAGCAATTAAAGGAAGAACGCTTCATTTCCATCCCGCACCGGGATCGCGGTGGCTTGAGCTACCTGTCGGCCTCGTTGTGCATGGGGGCAGGGTTCTTCCCGCAGGCGGCGCAGGTACTGTCGCGCAAGACTACGCAGTTGCAGCTGATACAGGCGGGGTTTGGTGTGGCGTTGTTGCCGCGGTGCATGTGCGAGATTGCCCCGGCTTCAGTCAGCTTCGTAGCGCTGGAGGGTGATTGCCAGAGCACAGTGGCACTGGCCTGTCGCCGTGATGCGGGGCAACTGGTGCGGCAGTTCGTGGCGACGATGCAGGGCTGAAGGCACCGGTTGCGGTCTTGTGGGAGCGGCCTTGCGTCGCGAAAGGGCTGCGATGCAGCCCCAGGTTTTCAGCTTCGCCGCATGAAGTGCCGGGGCCGCGTTGCGGCCCTTTCGCGACGCAAGGCCGCTCCCACAAGGATTGGGTCAAGGCTGACAGTAGGGGCAAGACAGACAACCGGGGCCGATGTCATTTATGATGCCTGCCATGATCAAAGACCCTTTCGAACGACTCGGGCTGGACCGCGAGGTCCTTACCGTCAGCCAACTCAACGGCCGCGCCCGCGTGCTGCTGGAAGACGTTTTCCGCAGCGTGTGGGTGGAAGGCGAAATCTCCAACCTCGCCCGCCCGGCGTCCGGCCACATGTACTTCACCCTCAAGGACAGCGGCGCCCAGGTGCGTTGCGCGTTGTTCCGGCAGAACGCCACGCGGGTACGCCAGGCGCTGCGAGACGGCTTGGCGGTGCGGGTGCGCGGCAAGGTTTCGCTGTTCGAGGGACGTGGCGACTACCAGCTGATTCTCGACACCGTCGAGCCTGCCGGTGATGGCGCGCTGCGCCTGGCTTTCGAGGCCCTGAAGGAAAAGCTCGGTGCCGAGGGACTGTTCAGCACCGAACGAAAGAAGCCACTGCCGGCTCACCCGCAGCGCATCGGCATCATCACCTCGCCCACTGGCGCGGTGATCCGCGACATCATCAGTGTGTTCGGCCGCCGTGCCCCGCAGGTGGAGCTGAACCTGATCCCTACGGCGGTACAAGGCCGCGAAGCCATCGCGCAGATCGTACGCGCCATCCGCCTGGCCGACAGCCTCGGCTTCGATGCGCTGATTCTGGCGCGTGGTGGTGGTTCGCTGGAAGACCTGTGGTGTTTCAACGAGGAAGCCGTGGCGCGTGCCGTGGCCGCCTGCGTCACGCCAATTGTCAGCGCCGTGGGCCATGAAACCGACGTGTCGATCAGCGACTTCGTGGCTGACGTGCGCGCGCCCACTCCGTCGGCTGCCGCCGAGCTGCTGGCCCCTGACAACAGCGGCCTTCGGCAACGCCTGGATGGCCTGCAACGGCGCCTGCTGCTGCGCATGCAGAACCGCCTGACCCACGACCGCCTGCGCCTGGAGTCACTCACCCGCCGCCTGCGTCACCCAGGCGAGCGTTTGCGCCAGCAGGCTCAACGCCTGGACGACCTGGACATGCGCCTGCGTCGCGCGTTCATGCTCAACCTCAACCAGCGCCGCGAACGCCTGGCACGCCTGGACGCCCGCCTGGCCGCGCAGCATCCGGGGCGTAACCTGAAACTGCTGAACCAGCGCCTGGACAGCCTGGCCGAGCGCCTGCCACGGGCCATGCGTGAGGTGCTCAAGGACCGTCGCCAGCGGTTCCAGGCCCAATTGCAGACACTGCAGGTGGTCAGTCCGCTGGCCACCCTGGCCCGCGGATACAGCATTTTGCTGGATGAGCAAGGCCAGGCCATTCGCAGCGCCCAACAGACCCGCAACGGCCAACGCCTGACCGCCCGCCTGAACGAAGGCGAGCTGCTGGTGCGGGTCGAAGACAACCACCTGACCCCGGTCACCCTCTCACTACTGGACTGACACATGCCCCGCGTGCTCGCGCATCTGCTTGCCCTTTCCCTGCTGCTGCTGGCCGGCGGCGCCCAGGCCAGCTACATCACCCGCACACTGAACAAACCGGTACCCGGCGGTGTGGCAGTCGTCGACCTGGGCCCCGCCGCCAACGCCCCCAGCGCCCGTTTCGACGGCAAGCCGGTGCTGGTGGTGAAGGAGCAGGACAACTGGCTGGCCATCGTCGGCATCCCGCTGACCCAGAAGCCCGGCACCGCAGTGCTGAACCAGGGCGGGCGCACCCTGCCTTTCAGCGTAGGCAGCAAGAAGTACCCTGAGCAGCGCATCACCCTGAAGAACACGCGCCAGGTCAACCCGAACCCGGCCGACCTCAAGCGCATCGACCGCGAACTGGCCGAGCAGATCAAGGCCTACCGCAGCTTCAGCCCTAACCTGCCGAGCAACCTGGTTCTCGACAAGCCGGTCAACGGCCCGCTGTCGAGCAAGTTCGGCGTGCGCCGCTTCTTCAACGGCGAAGAACGCAACCCGCATGCGGGGCTGGATTTTGCGGTGCCGGCAGGCACGCCGATCAAGACACCCGCCAATGGCAAAGTGATTCTGGTGGGGGATTATTTCTTCAACGGCCGCACGGTGTTCGTCGACCATGGGCAGGGCTTTATCAGCATGTTCTGCCACATGTCGAAAATCGATGTGCAAGTGGGCCAGCAACTGCGTCGTGGCGAGGTGGTCGGGCGCGTGGGCTCGACCGGGCGGGCTACCGGGCCGCACATGCACTGGAACGTCAGCCTGAACGATGCGCGGGTGGACCCGGCGATTTTCATTGGCGCGTTCCAGCCCTGAAACTGCGGCGCCTGCTTCGCGGGCACGCCCGCTCCCACAGGTACAGCGAAGCCTTCAGACACAGCTCAATACTTGTGGGAGCGAAGCCTTCAGACACAGCTCAATACTTGTGGGAGCGGGCATGCCCGCGAAGAGGCCAGCGAAGTCGACAGCAGTTCAACTGTGTTGCGCCATCGAAAAATACTGCGCAAAAATCAATAAGCACCCAGCAGATCCAAGCCATAAAATCTCGCCTAATTACTTTTTTTAAGCATTCCTCTCAATTTTCCCCGAACGCTTGCCATCCCCCACCCCACTGGTTAAGTTTGAAGGCATGAAAACCTTCAGCACCCTCATCCTGCTCCGACAACATCGCAGCCTCTGCCTGGTCAGCGCCCGACTACCAGGCTGAATCGCGTCGCCTCGCCTCTTCATATCGTTATCGCTCGGCAGGCCCGATCTCGGCCGCACACAAAAGGATTGCTTCCATGACCATGCTCAAAGACCCTTCGAAGAAATACCGCGCTTTCCCGACCATCGACCTGCCTGACCGTACCTGGCCGTCGAAGACCATCACCCAGGCACCTATCTGGTGCAGTTCCGACCTGCGTGACGGCAACCAGTCGCTGATAGAGCCGATGGACTCGGAGAAGAAACTGCGCTTCTGGAAGACCCTGGTGCAGGTTGGCGTGAAGGAGATCGAAGCCTCGTTCCCGTCGGCCTCGCAAACCGATTTCGACTTCGTGCGCACCCTGATCGAGGACGGCCACATTCCGGATGACACCACCATCCAGGTGCTCACCCAGGCACGTGAAGACCTGATTGCCCGCACCTTCGAATCGCTGCGCGGCGCAAAAAAGGCCATCGTCCACCTGTACAACGCCACCAGCCCGTCGTTCCGCCGCATCGTCTTCAATCAGGACAAGCAAGGCGTGAAGGACATCGCGGTGAACGCGGCCAAGCTGTTCGTCAAGTACGCCGCCCAGCAGCCGGAAACCCAGTGGACCTTCCAGTACTCGCCAGAAACCTTCAGCGCCACTGAAATGGAGTTCGCCAAGGAAGTCTGCGACGCGGTCATCGAGGTGTGGAACCCTACACCTGAACACAAGATCATCCTCAACCTGCCGGCCACCGTGGAAGTGTCCACGCCAAATATCTACGCCGACCAGATCGAGTGGTTCTGCCGCAACGTCAGCCGCCGCGACAGCGTGATCATCAGCCTGCACTGCCACAACGACCGCGGCACCGGCATCGCTGCCACCGAACTGGGCCTCATGGCCGGCGCCGACCGTGCCGAAGGCTGCCTGTTCGGCAACGGCGAGCGTACCGGTAACGTCGACCTGGTGACCTTGGCACTGAACCTCTACACCCAGGGCATCGACCCGTTGCTGGACTTCTCCGACATCGACGGTGTGCGCAAGGTGGTCGAAGAGTGCAACCAGTTGCCGGTACACCCACGTCACCCGTATGTGGGCGACCTGGTCCATACCGCGTTCTCCGGCTCGCACCAGGACGCCATCCGCAAGGGCTTTGCCAAGCAGCAGGACGGGGAACTGTGGGAGGTGCCTTACCTGCCGATCGACCCGGCCGACATCGGCCGCAGCTACGAAGCGGTAATCCGCGTCAACAGCCAGTCGGGCAAAGGCGGTATCACCTACCTGCTCGAGCAGGAATATGGCATCAGCCTGCCGCGTCGCATGCAGATCGAATTCAGCCAGGTGGTGCAGGGTGAGACTGACCGCCTGGGCCTGGAAATGACCGCCCAGCAGATCTACAGCCTGCTGCACAAGGAATACCTCCAGGCCAACGCGCCATACGCACTGGTCAGCCATCGCCTGCAGGAAGAAAACGGCCACAGCGCTGTGGAAGTGGAAGTTGCCGGTGAAGGCGAAACCACCCTGCACTGGCGCGGCAAGGGCAACGGCGCCCTGGAAGCACTGGTGGCCGGCCTGCCGATTGCCGTGGAGATCATGGACTACAACGAGCACGCCATTGGCGCTGGCACCAACGCCAAGGCCGCGGCCTACATCGAACTGCGCGTGGCCGGTGGCCGCCCGGTACATGGCGTGGGTATCGATGAGAACATCACCACGGCCAGCTTCAAGGCCCTGTTCAGCGCGCTGAACCGCTCGCTGAGCCAGCAGGAAGCAAAAGCGGCTTGATCAAACCACTACAGGCAGAAAGCCCGCTGGTTTAAAGCGGGCTTTTTTCATTGCGACGTTAATCAAAATACCGAGAAATCAAAAGTCCAGCGTCTGGCGCCTGGCGCTTTCTCAAATTGATTGAACAAGACCGCTTGGTTAACCTGACTCCAGGTCAGAGGCTTTATTGATTTTTCATTCCTGACCGGAACAAGCTGATCGCAAACCACCGATGAAAGCATCGTGATGTCCTGCCGCACCAGCCGCCCGTCGTCATTGAATATATCTGAGCTTTTGGTATAGGGTACGTATCCAGCAAGCACGCCAGCGGATGTCATGTGGTGCGCGTAGACCATGTGCACTTGATACACCATGATGGTCCCATCGCCCTTCACTCTCAATGAGCGCTTGGTTGACTCCGAACCGCTCACCGTTTCAGAAACCGAAAACATGGCAGTGAGTTCAGCGTTCGCATTCGCCGGGCCGAAGTCAGCAGAGAAGCCTACCTTGAACTCGACGCCTTGGGAGAAACTCTTGCTGAAGCCCTCGCAAACTACCACTTCGCGCTCGTGTTCCGTTTGCACATTGGATCGTATCGTGGCCACATGTTGCAGATAAGCAAAGACTGGCCGCGTGTAAGTGGCCCAGTCATAGTTACCACACCTGACATCACCGTAGGTGGTATCGGCATCCACCCAGCAACCGGCATGCAACTGATCACCTATCAGGTACTGCTCGATTTCGAAAGACCCTCTTTTCAGGGGATACCGGCTGATTTCATTCATCAAATCGCTCATTGAATATGACCTCATCCACTCAATATTGCAGGAAGCGGTTGCTGGCCGCCTGATCATTAAAACTCCAGCCGGCGTCACCCGCTGCGCCATAAGCAAGATTGAATATCAGGTGATATAACGCCTGTCGTGATATTGGCGCTTTGGTGTTATCCGAACCATGTCCTACCCACATCAGGTCTGTGGCCACGGAAGAAAGGAAGAAAACGCCTTTGTTGCCGCCTTGCACACGCACGGGCTGTACCTTGAACAGCTCAGAGCACTGGGCATCGCCCTGTTTTACCCAATGCGCATAGACCAGTTTCAACTGGTAGGCCACATAGCATTCAGCTCCCGCTACGCGCACGGTATGCCCCACCGATGATAACGGCCGCCACTCTTCGGCAGAGCAGCCTGAGAGCAGATCTGACTTTACGCTTACCAGCCCAATTCCACTCGGCGCAGAAAAGCCTTCGGCATCATGTGCAAACCAGACCTCATGCCCACTGGCACGGGACAGATCAATTTCACAGTCTCCAGCACTTAATGTTTTATAGGTGCCCACGTAGTCGAAGTAGGCGAAAACCGGGCGGGTCAATACCTTCTTTTTCCCTGAAGGAAACCCAAACCCACCGTAGACGGTTTCACCTTCTATCCAACATCCAGGATGAAACTCGTCCGTGCTGAGCAGGTACCTTTCAATCAGGTATGAACCGTTTAAAACGGGGAACGCATCGGGTGACAAACGCTCGAAGCCTGTCATCGCACACCTCTGAACAATAGTTGAAGGCGTGAGACTATTAACGGTTGAGTTCTGCGCCTAGGCGCTCATGTTTCCTCACCAGGAAGTGTTTATGGGGGCGTGATCACGTATTGAGGGCCGGCACGTCAGCCGTCAGGTAAAGCAGACAACGAAATCAACGGATAAAAAAAAGGGGCGCCGACCAAGCGCCCCATAAGCCGTAAAGCACACAACTGATTCAGTTGGCGTCCAGCAGTGCCATTGCCTCGGCACTGCACGCTTCGATCCGCGCCCAGTCACCGTTCTTGATCCAGCTGCTGTCGAGCATCCAGGTTCCCCCCACGCACATCACGTTTGGCAGTGCCATGTAGTTGCGCACGTTGGCCGGGTTTACACCACCGGTAGGACAAAAACGAATGTCGCCGAACGGGCCACCAAAGGCCTTGATCGCCGCTACGCCGCCGCTGATTTCCGCCGGGAACAATTTGAACCGGCGGTAGCCCAGGGCATAGCCCATCATGATTTCGGACGGTGTGCTGATGCCCGGCAACAGCGGGATTTCGCTGTCCACGCCAGCCTCGAGAATATCCTGGGTAATGCCAGGGGTAACGACGAACTGCGCGCCCGCAGCTTCAACCGCCGCGAACATGCTGCGGTCGAGCACGGTACCGGCACCGACACACAGCTCCGGGCGCTGCTCACGCAGCACCTGAATGGCCTTGAGGCCATGCTGTGAGCGCAGCGTCACTTCCAGGGTACGGATACCGCCAGCGGCCAGGGCGTCAGCCAGCGGCAGGATGTCTTCCTCACGAGCAATGGTGATTACCGGCAGGATGCGTGCCTTTTTGCAAATGGCGTCGATCCGCGCGGCTTTATCAGCCATCGAGAGCTTGGGCTGTGGGCGTTCAAGGGTGGTCATGACTGTGGATCCTTGGCTCATGGGCACCAGTAGATGTCCAGGGGGTCGTGAAGAAAAGCGCGAATCGGCATTTCAGTAAGGTCGTTGCCCGCCAGCGCGGCGCGCAGGGTAGCGAGTTTGCCCTGGCCTTGCACAGACAGCGCGATGAAGGCCGCGCTAGCCAGCAGCGAACGGGTCATCGACAGGCGCTGGTGCGGCACGCTCGGCGCCAGCAATGGCAGGCAGCGGCGCGGGCCGGCCGGGTCCAGGCCTGCTTCCAGGTTGGGACTGGCGGGGAACAGCGAGGCGGTATGGCCATCATCGCCCATGCCCAGCACCAGCACGTCGATCGGCGGTAGCTCGGCCAAGGCCTGGTCAGCTTTGAGCGCAGCTGCATCAAGGTTCTCCGCCTGCTGGTACAGGCCAACGAAGCGGGCCTTGGCCGCTGCGCCCTTCAACAGGTGGCGGGCCAGCAGGCCGGCATTGCTGTCAGCGTGCTCCACTGGCACCCAGCGCTCATCAGCCAGGCTGACGATGACCTTGGCCCAGTCCAGCTGCTCGCTGGCCAGCTTCTCCAGGAACGGCACCGGGCTGCGGCCGCCAGACAACACCACACAGGCCTGCCCCTTGGCGGCAATCGCGGCGCGCAGGCGCTCAGCCACATCATGAGCCAAGGACACGGACAGTGCCTTGGCATCCGCCAGTTCATGAGCCTTCACGGCCGCTGGCAGTTTCAATTCAGATATCCCCATACCACGCCCTCCCATCGCGTGTGATCAGTGCAATCGAGCTCATCGGCCCCCAGGAGCCCGCCGCGTATGGCTTGGGCGCATCGCCCGCATTACGCCAGCCGGCGATCAACTGGTCGCACCACTTCCAGGCGTACTCGATTTCGTCCTTGCGCACGAACAGGTTCTGGTTGCCGCGCATCACTTCGAGCAACAGCCGCTCGTAGGCATCCGGAATTCGTGCACTGCGCCAGGCATCGGAAAAATTCAGCTGCAATGGGCCACTGCGCAGTTGCATGCCCTTGTCCAGGCCCTGCTCCTTGGTCATCACCCGTAAAGAAATGCCTTCGTCCGGTTGCAGGCGGATGATCAGCTTGTTACCGATCTGCAAACGCTGTTCCGGGGCGAAGATGTAGTGCGGCGTTTCCTTGAAGTGAATGACGATCTGCGACAGCTTTTGCGGCATGCGCTTGCCGGTTCGCAGGTAGAACGGCACGCCCGACCAGCGCCAGTTGCGGATGTCGGCGCGCAGGGCGACGAAGGTTTCGGTGTCGCTCTGGGCGTTGGCGTTGTCTTCTTCCAGGTAACCCGGCACCGGTTTGCCTTCGCTGTAGCCGGCAATGTACTGGCCGCGCACCACACTGGTGCTCAAACCGTCACCAGTGATCGGTGCCAGGGCCTTGAGCACTTTCACCTTCTCGTCGCGGATGGCATCGGCGGACAGTTCGCTGGGCGGGTCCATGGCGATCAGGCACAGCAACTGCAGCAGGTGATTCTGAATCATGTCGCGCAGTTGGCCGGCCTTGTCGAAATAACCCCAACGGCCCTCGATACCGACCTTTTCCGCGACGGTAATCTCCACATGGGAGATGGAGTTCTGGTTCCACTGGGTTTCGAACAGGCTATTGGCGAAGCGCAGGGCAATCAGGTTCTGCACCGTCTCTTTGCCCAAGTAGTGGTCAATGCGGTAAACCCGACTTTCAGGGAAGAACCGCGCCACGGCATCGTTGACCCGGCGCGACGACTCCAGGTCGTGGCCAATCGGTTTCTCGAGCACTACCCGGGTGCGCGCAGCCAGCCCGACCTTGTCGAGGTTTTCGCAGATGGCCCCATACACCGCCGCCGCCGTGGCGAAGTAGGCGATCAGCGGCAGCTCACCGGGTAGTTGCTCGGCCAGGACCTGATAGCCCTCGGGCTGAAGGAAGTCCAGATGCTGGTAATTCAGGCGGGCGAGGAAGCGCCCCAGCGCGGCAGGCTCGATATCTGCCTCGGGCACGTGCCGACGCAGGTGGGCTTCGATGCTGTCCAGGTGCTCCTGCGCACTGCCGACCTCACGGGCGAGAGCCAGCAGGCGAGTGTCCGGGTGCAACAGGTTGGCCCGGTCGAGCTGGTAGAGCGCAGGAAACAGCTTGCGCAATGCCAGGTCGCCGAGGGCGCCAAACAGGGCAAAGGTGCAAGGTTCGACACTGATTGCAGCCATGATGTTGGTTCTTTCCTAAAGTTGGTCTAGGAATACCGCTTTCACACACGGTTTTCAAGGGATAATGTAGTAAAAACCACAACATTACACACAAGTGTTACAGACAAGTGGTACGCCAACCGCACCGACAGTACGATAGACGACCGTGCAAAAAGCCTGCTGCTCCCACAGCCGGCTGTCTTCCCGACCCAAGGACACACCCATGGACCGCGTGCGAAACCTCCTGGAACAGATCCAGGGCCGCCTCGACGAGCTGAACAAGGCCGAACGCAAAGTCGCCGAAGTCATCCTGCTCAACCCGCAACAAGCCACCCGTTTCAGCATCGCTGCGCTGGCCCAGGCGGCCAAGGTCAGCGAACCGACCGTCAACCGCTTCTGCCGCTCGTTCGGCGTCAGCGGCTACCCCGAGCTGAAGCTGCAACTGGCGCAGAGCCTGGCCAGTGGGGCTGCGTATGTCAGCCGCGCAGTGGAGGCCGACGATGACCCGGCCGCCTATACCGAGAAGATCTTCGCCAGCGCCATCGCCTCGCTTGACAGCGCCTGCCAGCAACTGGACCCGCAACAGGTCAGCCGCGCCGTGGACATGATGATCCAGGCCCGGCAGATCCACTTCTTCGGCCTCGGTGCCTCGGCCCCGGTGGCCCTGGATGCGCAGCACAAGTTCTTCCGCTTCAACCTGGCCGTGTCGGCCCACGCCGATGTGCTGATGCAACGCATGCTGGCCTCGGTCGCCCACACCGGCGATCTGTTCGTGATCATTTCCTACACCGGGCGCACCCGCGAACTGGTCGAAGTGGCGCGCCTGGCACGTGAAAACGGCGCTTCGGTGCTTGGCCTGACCGCCGCGGGCTCGCCACTGGCCAATGCCTGCAGCCTGAGCCTGCACATTCCGCTGCCGGAAGATACCGACATCTACATGCCTATGACCTCGCGGATCATCCAGCTGACCGTGCTCGATGTACTGGCCACCGGCATGACCCTGCGCCGCGGCGTGGACTTCCAGCCCCACCTGCGCAAGATCAAGGAAAGCCTCAACGCCAGCCGCTACCCGATCGAGGACGACGAACTCAACTGAGCCGGTGCGCCTGCAAACGCAGATGCGCACGCTGTCCAGGCGCCAGGCTCAGGCCTTCGCCACTGCCGCTGGTCGCCTCGACGCAGACAAAACGCTGCGACTCGCGGCCAGTCACCCCCATCAGCGGGCGATTGCCAGGGTGCCAGACCACGGTGTCGTCGCTGTCACCGGTATCGATGCACAGCTCGCGCTGCCAGGCCGGGTCCTGCAATTGCACCCGTGGCGTGCCGGGGTAGACCTTCTGGCAGCCGCCCTTGAGCTTCAGCGCGCCATCTTCACGGCAAGCCTGGCGGTTGAGGCGGTCGTAGCCCTCAATATCTTCCAACCCAGACAGCGCTATCTCGGACACGTCACTGATGCGCCAGTACGCCAGCAGTGCATGGCTCAACTGGCAGGGTTCGCTGTCCTGATGCTCGGTGCTCAGGCTCAGTTCCATGCGGCTACCCAGCCGGGCGTGCAGGTCGACCTGCCAGTCGCACAGGTCGAGCCGCCATTTCAGGGTCACGCCCTCCTCGTCCTCACGGCTGTCCACCAGCTTCCAGTCCAGCAGCCGCGCCCAACCGTGGGCCGGCCACAGGTCTTCGCTGGGATGACGTCCATACCAGGGCCAGCACACCGGCACACCACCCCGGATCGCCCCAACCTGCGGCCACTGTTCGGCGCACCACAGCCACGGCCGTTCACCCGCTGGTTGAAAGTGCAACAACTGCGCGCCCTGGCGGCTGAACACCGCCTGGCAACGGGGGTGATCGATGATCAGGACATCGCGCTGCTGATAACGCTCCCACTCGAATGTCGGCCGGGGCCGCTGCGAGGAAAAGAAGCGATGGAGCGGATGTTCGGGCATGGTTCAGAGCTCTTGTTGTTTGAGATAGCGCTGTCTCGGCCTATCCCCAACACCCACTGCAGGCCAGTGGATGCCGGGAACCGAAAATGGATTGGCGTAAATTTACAACAAGTTGCCTCAGAATGACGACTGAATCTTCAAGCCAGCGACCAGCGCGTTATCCACCTCGTCCACCCCACCAGGGCTCTTGATGTACTGCAGGTTGGGTCTCACGGTCAGCCAGTTGGTGACGTGGAAGCCGTAGTAGAGCTCTGCGTTGTATTCGGTACGCTGCAGCGGTACGAAACCAGGGTTGTCGTAATCGTTGATGCCGCTCTGTGCGTTGAGCAGTTCGGCGCGCTTCTTCACGTCGTCATTCACATGAATTCGCGCCACGCCGAAGCCGATGTCATCCTTGGGCCGAGCGTCGAAAGCGCCTTTGTAGACCAGCCCCACCTGTTGGTAGTTGTCGACCACGTTGGTGGCCTTGTCGTGCACGGTGAAGTTGGCGAACAGGCTGAGGCCCCGGTTGACGTCGCCGCCATGGGCAGTGACCTGCTGCTGCGCCACCACCCACCATCCGTGCTTGCTGGAATGGGACTTGAAGGCCTCACCGGTCAGCGCCTGCGGGTTGCCGTTGACATCGTCGTACACATCGTCAGCCTTGGCCGTGCTGTAGTAGTAGCCCAGGCGGTACTCGCCTGGCAGGCCATTGACCTTGGGCGACCACACCGCTTCCACCGGCAAGATCGCTCCCTTGGTACCGCTACCGCTCAGCTTGAAGCCGTTGCCGGTTTCCAGGTTGGAGGGGTTCTGCTCGAAGGCCCCGACCTGCACGAAGAACGCCGGGGTGATGTTGTACTTCACCCGCAGCGCCCACTGGCTGACCGGCCAGTTGTACCAGATACCGCCCACCCAGTTGCCCACCTGCGAGCCGCAGAAGGCCAGGTTCTGGAAGTCGCAAGGGAAGCTGTTGAAGTCCTCCCCCTCGCCAAAACGGCCAAATTTCACGTCAAGCGCGCCGTCGAAGTACTTCTGCTTGATCCACATCTGGGTCAGGCGCCAGGTCTGGCCACGGCCCCACACCTCCTGCACCGAGCTGAACTGCCCGGCGCGCGGGTCGCTGATGCGGTCGTTGGACAGGTTGCGACCGCTTCGCTCGGTGATTGCCAGCTTGAACTCGGCATCATGCCAGCCCAGTATCTTCTGCAAGTCCAGATGCGCGCCGAGGGCGAACTGGTCGCTGTAGCGTGCTGTCTTGTCGTCGTTGTAGCCGCCATGCAGGTTGCCAGCCACCTCACCCACATAATCGAGGCTGAAGTCATAGCCTTTGTCCAGGAGCTCGGTCCGGGTGCCGCCCCAGTCGCCGGTCATCCATTTGGATTCGCTGGAAAAAGCCTCGGCAGCCTGTGTACCGCTGCTGCCTACAAGTGCAAGCAGAGCCAGCGATCCCAGTGTCTTGATGCGTTTGCGCTGTTCCATCCCTTTGCGTCCTCTTTTTCTTATTGATGGTGTAGACGATTCAACGGCCTTTGAAGTGAGCCACGTTGTCCTTTGCGGTTGCGCCAGTGCTGGCCAGGTGCAGGCGCTCGCCATTGGCAGCGTCGAACAGCAGCACCCGGGCCGGGTCGAATTGCAGGTTGAGGGTGTCACCCACCCGGCACGCCACATCTGGCGCCAGGCGGCAGCACACCTTGGTCTGGTTGAGCGTGACGAACACCAGCAGGTCCGGCCCGGTGGGCTCTGTGACCTGCACCTCGGCGCGGATAGCCGGCAAACCATTGCCGTCAGCAGCGCCCAGGGCAATCTGCTCAGGGCGGATGCCGAGGATCATCTCGCGCCCCTCAAGCGCGTCAGCAGCCCCCCCCAAGGGCAGCTCGCAGCGCGCCTGGCCGCTGTCGAGCAACGCCAGCAAGCGGCCGTCCTGCCTGGTCAGACGCACCGGAATGAAGTTCATTGGTGGCGAACCGATGAAGCTGGCCACGAACTGGTTGGCCGGGTCGTTGTAGATCTGCTGCGGGGTGCCGAACTGCTGGATGATGCCGTCCTTCATCACCGCCACCTTGTCGCCCAGGGTCATGGCCTCGATCTGGTCATGGGTGACGTACACCGTGGTGGTCTTCAGGCGCTGGTGCATCAACTTCATTTCGGTGCGCATTTCGACCCGCAGCTTGGCATCGAGGTTGGACAGGGGTTCATCGAACAGGTAGATCTTGGGTCGCCGCGCCAGTGCCCGGCCCATGGCCACGCGCTGCTGCTGGCCGCCGGACAGCTGCGCCGGCTTGCGCGCCAGCAAGTGTTCGATCTGCAGCAACTTGGCAACCCGCGCCACTTCCTCATCGATGGCGGCCTGGGGCAGCTTGCGGATTTTCAGGCCGAATTCGATGTTCTCGCGCACGCTCATGGTGGGGTACAGCGCATAGGACTGGAACACCATGGCGATATCGCGGTCCTTGGGGCTCATGCCACTGACGTCCTGCTCGTCAATGAGGATGGCGCCGCCGGTGATCTGCTCCAGGCCGGCGATACAGTTCATCAGGGTCGACTTGCCGCAGCCCGACGGGCCCACCAGGATCAGGAACTCGCCGTCCTTGATCGACAGCTGGATGTCCTTGAGGGTATCCGGCAGGCCGCTGCCGTAGGTCTTGTTCACATTGCGAAGTTCGAGCGTTGCCATGGCTTACCCCTTGACCGCGCCGGCCGTCAGCCCGCGCACGAAATATTTGCCTGCCACCACGTAGACCAGCAGGGTTGGCAGGCCAGCGATCATTGCTGCCGCCATGTCGACGTTGTATTCCTTGGCCCCGGTACTGGTATTGACCAGATTGTTCAGGGCTACGGTAATCGGTTGCGAGTCGCCGCTGGAGAACACCACGCCGAACAGGAAGTCGTTCCAGATCTGGGTGAACTGCCAGATCAGGCAGACCATGATGATCGGCGTGGACATCGGCAGGATGATGCGGCGGAAGATGGTGAAGAACCCGGCGCCGTCCAACCGTGCGGCCTTGACCAATGCGTCGGGGATGCTCACGTAGAAGTTGCGGAAGAACAGCGTGGTGAAGGCCAGGCCGTAGACCACATGCACCAGCACCAGGCCACCGGTGGTGCTGGCCAGGCCAAGCTTGCCGAGGGTGAACGAGGCCGGCAGCAGCACAGTCTGGAACGGCAGGAAACAGCCGAACAGCAGCAGGCCGAAGAACAGTTGCGAACCTCGGAAGCGCCACATCGACAGCACATAGCCGTTCAGTGCACCAATCGCGGTGGAGATCAGCACCGCGGGCACGGTGATCATGATCGAGTTCCAGAAGTAACCGCTGACCGCTCCCCAGGCCTTGACCCAGCCTATGCAGGTAATCACTGCAGGCCAGCTCAGCAGGTTGCCGGTGCTGATGTCTTCGGGGGTCTTGAAGCTGGTCAGCAGCATCACCACCAGCGGCACCAGATACAGCAGCACGGCGATCAGCAACACGGCATGGATGGCCATACGGCTGAGGCTGAGCACCGGCTTGTCGACAGGACTATGCATGGCGTTTGCTCCGCAGCTCCGAGTACAGGTAAGGGACGAGGATCGCCAGGATTGCCCCGAGCATCAGGATGGCGCTGGCCGAGCCCATGCCCATCTGGCCGCGGCTGAAGGTGAACGAGTACATGAACATTGCCGGCAGGTCGGAGGAGTAACCCGGGCCGCCAGCGGTCATCGCCGCGACCAGGTCGAAGCTCTTGATGGCAATGTGCGAGAGGATCATCAGCGCGCTGAAGAACACTGGGCGCAGGCTGGGCAGCACTACAGTCCAGTAGATGCGCGGCAAGCTGGCACCGTCGATCTGTGCGGCGCGGATGATCGACTGGTCAACGCCGCGCAGGCCGGCGAGGAACATCGCCATGATAAAGCCCGAGGCCTGCCACACGGCGGCGATCACCAGGCAGTACACGACCCGGTCAGGGTCGATCAGCCAGTCCAGGCGAAAACCCTCCCAGCCCCAGTCACGCAACAACTTGTCCAGGCCCATGCCGGGGTTGAGCAGCCACTTCCAGGCCGTGCCGGTGACGATCATCGACAGTGCCATGGGGTACAGGTAGATGGTGCGGATGAAGCCCTCGCGACGGATGCGCTGGTCGAGCAACACCGCCAGCAACACACCGATGGCCAGGCTGATGGCGATGAACAGGCCGCCGAACAGAAGCAGGTTCTTGCTCGCCACCCACCAGCGGTCGTTGTCGAACAGACGGGCGTATTGCGCAAGGCCCGCCCACTTGTAGGTAGGCAGAAAGGTCGAGGTGGTGAAGGACAGCACGAAGGTCCAGAGGATGTAGCCGTAGAAGCCCACCAGGACGATGAACATGCTGGGTGCCAGCACCAGCTTGGGCAGCCAGCGCTGAAGCGCGTCCAGGGGTGAGGCCCGCAGTTGGGCGGTGGTCGTGGTCATGTCTTGGATCCCGAGGTAGTGGCGGTGCTACGCACCGCTTCGCGGGCAAGCCCGCTCCCACAGGTCCGGCGTCATGACCAGGAACAGTGGTGAGCAGGGCCCATCTGGGAGCGGGCGTGCCCGCGAACAGCCGTTACTGGGCAGCCTTGATCGCCGCCGCCAGCTTCTTCGCCGCATCGGCCGGGTCGGCCTTGGGGTCGTTGATGTAGTTGGTCACCACATCGAAGAACGCACCCTGCACAGCCAGCGTGGTGGCCATGTTGTGCGCCATGCTCGGTTGCAGGCCGCCCGTTTTGGCGTCAGCCAGGAAGTCCTTGGCGGAGGTTTGAGCACAGGCATCGAAACCATACTTGCCCATGTCGGCAAGCATGTCGTTGCGTACCGGGATCGAACCCTTGTTGATGCTGAAGACCTTCTGGAAGTCCTCACCCAACACCTTGCGGGCGATGTCCTGCTGACCAGCAGAGGTGCCAGCGTTGTTCTGCTTGAACACCACCAACGAGTCGATGTTGTACAGGAAGGCCTTGTCGGTACCGGGGAACGGCACGCACTGGTAATCCTTGCCGGCGGTTTTCTTCGCCAGGGTCCATTCGCTCTTGGCCCAGTCGCCCATGATCTGCATGCCGGCCTTACCGTTGATGACCTTGGCGGCTTCCAGGTTCCAGTCCTGGCCCTTGCCGTCCGGGTCCATGTAGGTGGCGACCTTTTTCAGCTCGGTCAGCGCCTTGACCATCTGCGGCCCGGTCAGCGTTGCACTGTCGAGGTCGACCAAGGCCTTCTTGTAGCCATCGACGCCCATCACCGACAGCACCACGCTTTCGAATACGGTGCTGTCCTGCCAGGGTTGGCCACCATGAGCCAGCGGGATGAAGCCGGCCGCCTTGAGCTTGTCGGCGGCGGCGTAGAATTCGTCGAGGGTGGTAGGCGCCTTGTCGATGCCGGCTTTTTTGAACACCTCGGGGTTGATCCACAACCAGTTGATGCGGTGGATGTTCACCGGTACAGCAACGTAATCACCGTCGTACTTCACGGTGTCGGCCACTTTCTTGTCGAGCAGCGAGTCCCACTTTTCGGCCTTGGCCACATCCTTGAGCACATCGGCATCAAGCAAGCCGGTGGCCGCCCAGTCCTGGATGTCGGGGCCTTTGATCTGCGCGACACCGGGCGGGTTGCCTGCGACGGCGCGGCTTTTCAGCACGGTCATGGCCGTGGCACCACCACCACCGGCAACAGCGCCGTCCTTCCAGGTGAAGCCGTCTTTCTCGACCTGCGCCTTGAGCACATCGACCGCCGCCTTTTCACCGCCAGAGGTCCACCAGTGCACGACCTCGACACTGCCTTTGGGTTCGGCAGCCGAAGCCCCCAAAGGAAGTAAAGAAGCCAGAGAGATTGCGGCAGCGAGACGGAGCGTGGAATTCATCGGAGCACCTTTCTTGTTGTTATGCCGTGCAAGTCGATCGCTTGCGTAGCATGAAGTCTAAACAGCGTGCCCGCCTCGTCAGGTAACGAAGCGATGCGTGAATGTCATCATCTGGTTACATAGCTGGAGCTGGCCAGGTTGCTGGCCAGGCTGGGTGCCAGCGGCAAGCCTGGCAGCAGCAGCGCCTGGTAGGCGTGGTAGAGGTCGGGCTTGCCCGGCCAGATGGTCCCCGCTGGCCGGTTGCGGGCATCGAGTTCGTGGTGCCAGCTGCCAGCGACAGGGTCGATGAAATGGTTGGCGATTAAGCCCCAGCAGTTGCGGTACCACTGCTCGTACTGAGCTTCGACGGTGCGCTGCAACAAGGCTGCTGCTGCGGCACAAGCTTCGGCGTGCACCCAGTGCAGGCGTGCATGCACCACCGGGCGATTGGCCCAGTCCAGGGTGTAGACGAAACCTGCAGCGCCATCGACGTTCCAGGCATGCTGGCAGGCGGCATCGAACAATCTGCAGGCACTGTCTGGAAGCCACTGCGGGGCGAACAACCCGGCCCGTTGCAGGCTGGCCTCCAGGTGCAACAGGAGCCGTGCCCACTCCATGGCATGCCCGGGCGTAGTGCCATAGGGCCGGAAGTGGTCGGCGGGGTGCTCGCGGTTGTAATCCGGCAGCGGCTGCCAATGGGCGTCGAAATGTTCGATGACCCGATAACCGTTGGCGGCGGCATGGGTATGGATAATGCGCTCAGCAATGCGCAAGGCGCGTTGCAGCCAAAGGCTGTTGCCGGTGGCATCGGCCAGGGCCAGGAATGCCTCGGTCGCGTGCATGTTGCTGTTGGCGCCACGGTATGGCTCAGGCAGTTGCCATGCGCGAGAGAAGGTCTCTCGAAGGGCACCCTTGGCTTCGCTCCAGAAGTGCGTTTCGATCACCTCGGTCGCATCGGCCAGCAACAGCTGGGCATCGGCTGCACCGGCCACCACTGCAGAGCTGGCGGCAAGGGCGACGAAGGCATGCAGGTAGGCGGCCTTGCCGCTGTCTTCCTGGCCGCCGGGGTGGGCGAACCAGCCACCGTAGCTCGCGTCCTGCATGGCCCCACGCAGGGCAGCCACACCGTGTTCGGCATAGGCCAGGCTGCCGGGAATGCCCTGCAGATGGGCCAGGGCGAAGCAGTGGGTCATTCGCGCGGTGTTCATGGTTTCGGCGCAGGCGCCGGGAGCGAGCTGGCCTTTGGCATCCAGGTTGCCAAAGCCGTCAGGCAGTTTCGCAGCTTTGGCGAATGCCAGCAGGCGCTGTGCTTCGGCCAGGCGCCAGGCGGTATGGGCCGGGGCGTTGAGCCAGCTGGTGGGCGGCAGGTTGAGGGTGTTCATGGGCCAGCTTGATCCTTGCCAGTCGTTTGCGAATTCTAGCCAGCGGGGTCATGGCGGATGTCACGAAGGACGACGGGATTGTCACCGGTCAGTGACATTTGGGGTGCCTGTGCGGGCCTCTTCGCGGGTGAACCCGCGCCTACAACGGCCGAGTCAGGTTTGCGTCGCAGGAGCGGGTTCACCCGCGAAGAGGCCCGCACAGGCACCCCAAAAATTCAATCCATACCCCGCGGCAGATACAGGGTCACTCGCAGCCCGCCCTCACGCAGGTTCAGCAAGCTCACCTCGCCCCCATGGCTATGGGCGATGTTGCGCGCAATGCCCAACCCCAGCCCATAGCCCTGCTGCTGCCCGGCCAGACGGAAATGCGGCTCGAACACCTGCTCCAACTGTTGCTGCGGCACCCCCGGCCCCTGATCGTCCACTTGCAACACGAAGCCCTCTGTACCGTCGATGATGCGCAGCCGCGCCCGCTCGCCGTATTTGATGGCGTTATCGATCAGGTTGCCGATGCAACGACGCAACGCCAGCGGCTTGCCCGGGTAAGGCGCCAACGCCTGGCCCTCGACGGTGATGCGACCATCGCCCAGGTAAGGCTCGGCCAAAATCTCCAGCACCTGGTTAAGGTCGACCGGCTCGATGTTTTCGTGGATGTCGGTGTCCTTCACGCACTGCAAGGCGCCTTTGACCAGCAACTCCAGCTCGTCCAGGTCCTGGCTGAACTTGGCCTGCAATCGCTCGTCTTCCAGCAGTTCGACGCGCAGGCGCAGGCGCGTGATCGGCGTGCGCAGGTCGTGGGAAATGGCGCTGAACAGCTGGCTGCGTTCGGTCAGGTAACGGCTGATACGCTCGCGCATGCTGTTGAATGCCCGGCTCACCTCGACCACTTCGCTGCCGCCCGCTTCAGCCACTGGCGCCACATCGGCACCCAGCGACATCTCTCGGGCGGCCCGCGCCAGGCGCTTCAATGGCCAGCTTTGCCAATGCACCAGCAAGCCGATGAACAGCAACAGCAAGGCCGTGGTCAGCACGATGAAGCCGATCTGCTGGCGCGGCAGGCGTTCGGCTTCCAGCCCCGTGTACGGTTCGGGCAACAGTGAGGCGATGTACAACCATTCGCCCTCGCCCAAGCGGATCTGCGTGACCAGTACCGGGGGTTTCAGCGGCTCCAGGGTCAGCGAATAATGGGCCCATGAGCGCGGCAGCTCGTCGAGTTTGAGGCCGCTGTTGAAGATGCGCAGGTCGTCAGGCCCGACAAACTCCACGGAAATTTCCATCTGCGAACCCAGGCGCTCGTGCAGCACCTGCTGGAATACATCGATCACCGCTTGCTTGCGAGGGGTGACGGGCAGTGCCTGCATGTCCAGCGGTGTGGCGTTGAGCGACACGAAGAAACGCGTGCCGCCCATGCTGCGCAATTGGTCGAGCACCAGCGGCCGGTAGGCCACCGGCAGCGAGCGGAAGTAACTGACGCTGGCACTCATGGAATGGGCCAGGCTGCTGGCGCTGGCACGCAGCCCCTGAAGCTGGCTGGCGCGCAGCTGGGACACCCAGATGATGCTGGACAACCCTTGGGCCAGCAGGACAACCAGCAAGGTCAGCAGCAGCATGCGCCCCAGCAAGGAGCGCGGCAGCAGGCGCCAGCGCCGCTCAGGGCGCACAGCAGACATGCGCCGCCAACAAGTAGCCACTGCCACGCACGGTGCGGATCAGCCGGGGAGGTTTGTCGGTATCGCGCAGGCGCTGGCGCAGACGGCTGACCGCCATGTCGACGATGCGGTCCAGCGGCATCGGTTCGCGGCCACGGGTGGCGTTGCCGATGGTGTCGCGGTCGAGGATTTGCTGCGGGTGATCGAGGAACAGTTTGAGCAGCGCAAAGTCGGCGCCAGAGAGGATCACCTCCTCTCCATCACGGTGGAACAGGCGGTGGCTGACCGTGTCCAGGCGCCAGTCGTCGAAGGCCAGCACGGCGCTGCCCGGCGCCGTCTGGCCGAACTCGGTGCGGCGCAACAAAGCCTTGATTCGCGCTTGCAGTTCGCGGGGGCTGAACGGCTTGCCCAGATAGTCGTCAGCGCCCAGCTCCAGGCCGATGACACGGTCGGCCTCGTCAGAGCTGGCGGTGAGCATGATGATAGGTACGCGCGCCTGGCGTGGGTGCTGGCGTACCCAGCGGCACAAGCTGAAGCCGTCCTCGTCGGGCAACATGACGTCAAGAATGACCAGGTCGCAGGGCGTGGTTTCCAGCGCGTGGCGAAAGCCCTTGCCGTCAGCTTCGGCATGCACCTGGAAGCCGGAGCGGCTCAGGTAGGTTTGCAGCAGTTCACGGATTTCCTGGTCGTCGTCGACCATCAGGATCGATTTGCCGGCAGTGCTCAAGGTGGTCCTTCCTCTTGTTGATTGCAGGTCTTCTTGCCTGCTGTCGGGTAGTGCCATTGGTGCCGCAAAGCGGCTCCATCAGTGATCCAACGCCTGCTGCAACGCTACCCCTGCCCCCTCCAACCCGGAATATTCCGCCGTCACCAGCCACACCGGCACCCCGGTGAAATAGCCACTCATACACCCCTTGTCGGCAAAACTCGCGGCAAACCCGCTACGCAGGAACAGCTCGGCAAAGCGCGGAATCACACCGCCCACAATATAGACCCCGCCTCGCGCGCCCAGCGTCAGCACATTGTTACCCGCCACGCGCCCAAGGAAACGACAGAACTGCTCGACCACCGCCAGCGCCCGTGGCTCACCGCCCAGTGCGGCGTCGGTGATATGCGCCGGGGTCTTGTGCCTGGGCGTGTCGCCGTCCAGCGCACAGATCGCCTGGTACAACCGCACCAGCCCCCCCCCACTGAGCACGGCCTCGGCGCTGACATGGCCGATCTGACTGTGGATCTGCTGGTGGATTGCCGCTTCGCGAGCATTGCCTACCGGCAGGTCAACATGCCCGCCTTCACCCGGCAGGGCCTTCCAGTGCTGTTCGCCCAGACGCAGCAGCGAGCCCACACCCAGGCCAGTACCTGGACCGATCACCAGTGCCGGCCTCAAGGGGTCGGCCTGGCCGGGGCACACCTCGCGGAACTCGCCTTCGCGCAGACGCGTCATGCCCAGCGCCATAGCGGTGAAATCATTGATCAGCAACAGTCGCTCGACCTGCAAGGTCTTGCAAAATGCCGTGCGGCTCAGGCGCCAGTGGTTGTTGGTGAAGCGAAATTCATCGCCATCGACCGGGCCGGCCACCGCCAGGCACACCGCCGCCAGGCCACCACGGGCGATACCTTGGCTTTCCAGGTAGGCCTCGATGGCCTGCTCGGGGTTGGTGTAGTCCGCGGTGGCGAAAACGTTTACCTCATGCAGCTGGTTGTCACGCCACAACGCAAAACGGGCATTGGTGCCGCCAATATCACCAACCAGCAGGTGCTTCATTTGAGGTGCTCCAGGGCCGAGGTAAAGGCACTGGCGCCCTGCTCTGCCGGGCTGAACGCCATGCGCATGAAGCCGAACAGCTCGCGCCCACACCCCAGGTCGTTGCCCAGGGGGGCCGGCGGCAGCTCACGGCTGGCCAGTTCTTCGGCCGACACCATGATCCGCAACGTGCCTTCGACTCCGTCGACCCGCACGATATCACCATCGCGCACCCGCGCCAGCGGGCCGCCGTCGTAAGCCTCCGGGCAAACGTGGATGGCCGCGGGGATCTTGCCCGAGGCACCGGACATACGCCCGTCGGTAACCAGCGCAACCTTGTAGCCACGGTCCTGCAATACACCGAGGAACGGGGTGAGTTTGTGCAGTTCCGGCATGCCATTGCAACGCGGGCCCTGGAAGCGCACCACCGCGACAAAGTCACGTTCCAGCTCACCGGCCTTGAACGCGTCGGCCAACGACTGCTGATCCTGGAACACCCGCGCCGGGGCCTCGACCACCTGGTGCTCGGGGGCGACGGCAGACACTTTCATCACGCCACGGCCGAGGTTGCCTTCCATCACCCGCAGGCCGCCTTCGGCCGAGAATGGTCGCGACACTGGGCGCAGGATACTTTCGTCCAGGCTGTGTTGCGGCCCTTCGCGCCACACCAGCTTGCCATTGTCGAGGAAGGGTTCCTGGGTGTAGCGGCGCAGGCCATGGCCGGCCACGGTGTTGACATCTTCGTGCAGCAGGCCGGCGTCGAGCAGTTCACGAATCAGGAAGGCCATGCCGCCGGCAGCCTGGAAGTGGTTGATGTCGGCCTTGCCGTTGGGGTACACGTGCGACAGGGTCGGCACCACTTCGGAAAGGTCGGCCATGTCCTGCCAGGTCAGTTGGATACCCGCAGCCTGGGCAATCGCCGGGATGTGCAGGGTGTGGTTGGTCGAGCCGCCGGTAGCGTGCAGCGCGACGATGGAATTGACCAGTGCCTTCTCGTCGACGATTTCGCCCAGCGGCATGAAGCTGCCGCTGGCCTTGGTCATGCGCGTCACCTGCTGCGCAGCCTCGGCGGTGAGTGCGTCACGCAGCGGCGTGTACGGGTTGACGAACGAGGCGCCCGGCAGGTGCAGCCCCATCACTTCCATCACCAACTGGTTGGTGTTGGCGGTGCCGTAGAAGGTGCAGGTGCCGGGGCTGTGGTAGGAATTCATCTCGGACTCCAACAGCTCTTCGCGGCTGGCCTTGCCTTCGGCATAGCGCTGGCGCACATCGGCCTTCTGCTTGTTGGAGATGCCGGAAACCATTGGCCCACCCGGGACGAAGATGGTCGGCAGGTGGCCAAAGCGCAGCGCGCCCATCATCAGCCCGGGGACGATCTTGTCGCAGATGCCCAGCATGAGTGCTGCGTCGAACATGTTGTGCGACAGCGCTACCGCCGTGGACATCGCGATCACTTCACGGCTGGCGATCGCCAGCTCCATGCCCGGCTCGCCCTGGGTCACCCCGTCGCACATGGCCGGCACGCCACCGGCGAACTGGCCGACCGAGCCGACCTCGCGCAGGGCCTGCTTGATCTGCTCGGGGAAGTGCAAGTAAGGCTGGTGGGCAGACAACATGTCGTTGTAGGCAGAGACGATGGCCACGTTAGCCGCGTTCATCAGGCGCAGAGTCTGCTTGTCTTCGCTGCCGCAACCGGCCACGCCGTGGGCGAAGTTGGCGCACTGCAGGCTGGCACGCATGGGGCCTTCACTGGCCGCACCGCGAATCAGTTGCAGGTAGCGTTCGCGGGTGGCGCGGCTGCGTTCGACCAGCCGCTGGGTGACCTCAAGGATGCGCGGATGCATGTACTGGACTCCAGGCTAATTGTAAGGGCGGTTTACCGGGCATTTCCCCTCCAAACGATTGCGGCCTAGGCTCATGGTTAGGAGCCCGCTGCATCGGTGGAGGCACGTCGCCCAACCACTCGTTGTATATTTAAACAAAATACTGCCACTAAAAAGGCTTGTTTTCTATCAGCCAGTGAATAATCTTGTAATTCCAACAACAAAACCGTTTCAGTGAAGCTCCTTTGTGCCACAGGTTTCACTCGAACTGCCAGAGGTACTGCCATGACCCTTCGTATCGCCATCAATGGATTCGGCCGAATCGGGCGCAATGTCCTGCGCGCACTGTATACCCAAGGCTACCGCCAGGACCTGCAGGTCGTCGCCATCAACGACCTGGGCGACAGCGCCATGAATGCCCACCTGCTCAAGTACGACAGTGTCCACGGCACCTTCGACGCGACCGTCGAGGCCGACCACGAAAGCCTGACGGTCAACGGTGACCGTATCGCGGTCAGTGCCATTCGCAATCCGGCCGAACTGCCCTGGAAGGCCGAGGCGATCGACGTGGTGTTCGAGTGCACCGGGCTGTTCACCGACCGCGCCAAAGCCGCTGCGCACCTGGCCGCCGGGGCGGGCAAGGTGATTGTCTCGGCTCCGGCCAAGGGTGCCGATGCCACTGTGGTGTACGGGGTCAACCACGACATCCTGCGGGCCTCGCACCAGGTCATTTCCAATGCTTCCTGCACCACCAACTGCCTGGCGCCGATCGCCCAGGTGCTGCACCGGGAGTTCGGCATCGAGCAAGGCCTGATGACCACCATCCACGCCTACACCAACGACCAAGTGCTGACTGACGTTTACCACAGCGACCCGTACCGCGCGCGTTCAGCCACCCAGTCGATGATCCCGAGCAAGACCGGTGCCGCCGAGGCCGTGGGCCTGGTGCTGCCGGAGCTGGCCGGCAAGCTGACCGGCATGGCGGTGCGGGTGCCCGTCATCAACGTGTCGTTGGTGGACCTCACCGTCAACCTCAAGCGCGAGGCCACGGCCGAGCAGGTCAACCAGCTGTTCCTCGAGGCCAGCAAGCACTCCAAGGTATTGGGCTACAACGCCCTGCCATTGGTTTCCTGCGATTTCAACCACAACCCGCTGTCGTCGATCTTCGATGCCAACCATACCCGGGCCAACGGGCGGATGCTCAAGGTGCTGGCCTGGTATGACAACGAGTGGGGGTTCAGCAACCGGATGCTGGATAACTGCCTGGCGCTGCACCGGGCTGGCTGACGCAACTGTCTTGCTCAATTTCTAAAAGCTGGCGCAGCTCAGATCCCTGTGGGAGCGGCCTTGCGTCGCGATAGGGCCGTGCAGCGGCCCCAGGATCTC